>DATEMX010000519.1:0-2422 GCA_035275365.1 Polyangiaceae bacterium
TGGACCCGAAACCATGGGCGCCGGAGTAGTATCCACCGAAGGGGATGCCGGCGTTACCGCCGGCCGGAGGAATGCCGGCGGCGGTCAGCGCGACGAGGCGCCCATCGCTTTGCATGAACGCGGCGACCGCCGCCGTCGCGCCGGCGAGCGACAACCCGAAGGGGACGTCGATGCCGGTCGGTACGGCATACCGCGCCATTTCCTTGCCGTTGTTGACGAGGGATCTCGCAGTCAGAGTGACGGGCGCCGCCGTGTTGACGGTCTGTGTGACGAAATCGCCTGAGCCGTTGCCGTCCCAGTCGACGCCGAGCAAAACGCTGTCGCGACCCGATGTGGCTCGAAGGCTCCAATCGATGGACGCGACGGGGCTGACGCCGGCTACCGTCCAGCGCTGCGCGAGCGCCGCGGACGGCGATCGGGTCAAAGACCACGCGGTGAGCACTTCGTTCGCCGTCGTCAGCACGAGGGCCGCGCCCGTTTCAGCGGGGCGCATGACTCCGACTGCCTTCTGGCCGTCCAAGGTGGTGAGGAGCGCACCGTTGGCGGCGTCATAGACGTGGGTCGCCCAAACGCCGTCCGCTCGCTGACCCGCGACGACGAGTGTTTGCGATTCGGTATCGTCCAGCTTTGCCGCGAAGCCTGGGGGAGCGAACATGTCGCCGTTGTCGTAGTCGCCGATGTTCGCTTGCCAGACTACGGACAGCGCTGGTGGTGTCCCACCGCTCAACTTGAGCACGATGACGCGCCGGCCTCCGAGGCCGTTGCCCTGGTTCACGTTTTGCGCGCATGCCAACTCGTCCCCGGGTTGACCGTCGATGTTGATCGCCTCGCAAGTGGCATAAGCAAGCCGCGTTCCGAGCGGAGGGGCCGAAGCGATTGCGAATCCCGTCGCGCCTAGCGCGTGGAAAGTTCCATCGTCGGCAATGGCGATCTCGAGCCTGCCATCGCCGTCGCTGTCGAAGAGCGTGAGCGAGTCGGCGCCGCAGCCGTACGGCGCTGCGGCAAAGAGCTGTGTCGGAGCGCCGTATCCATTGGCGAACGAATACGCATAGAGCCCGGGCCCCGTTTTCGTGACGTTACAACAATTGCATTCCTTGAGAACGAGATCGGTCTTTCCGTCGCCCGAAACGTCGCCGAGTCGAGCGCCGGAGAGAGAGGCCATCTCCCCATCGGGCTCGGTCCAAACGACGCTGCCGTCGGAAGCGCGAAGAACGAGCGCGTGGGCCGCGTTACCAACGACGATTTCGCGACGGCCGTCACCGTCGAAGTCGCCCTCGCCGAAGAGCGAAGTCAAATCGAGGAGCGCCGTTTTCCAAAGAAACGTCCCGTCGAGAGTGCGCGCAATGGCCCGACCGGCTTCGATATAGACGAGCTCAGGCTCCTTGTCGCCCGACACGTTCGACACGAGGACGTTGCGAGCGTCGAGCGACCCGCCCAAATACGTGCGCCAATAAGGTACGGGCTTCGTGAGGTCACTCGTCGACGTGGATCGACCCGAACGCGCTCCGTCGCGTCTCCACATCGGCCATTCGGCGCGGGCGGATAAAGCGAACGTCAACAACGCCGCTGCGATGCATGCTCCTTCGGCGACTCGTCTCATTGCGATTCCACACGCTCCGTCGTGTCGTTCCAATCCGTACCATGATCGACCAGCCCGGCAAGGCGGCCATCGGCGAACATAGATAGCAAGAGCCGATCCCATTGGACGAGCGCTCCTTCGCGATCGAAGCGTGATTCGTACGTCGCACGTGCGACGCGGCGCTGGCGAGAAACCTCGGTAGCGTCCGCCTTTAGACGCTTGATTCCATCCGCCAGCGCAGGCCCGTCCAACGCGACGAAACCGCACCGCTTCTCGCAGACCATCGTGGCGATTTCACTGTCTCGGGGGCCAATCACGCCAACGGGCCGACCGCACGCCAAGGCGCTGATCACTTTCGATGGAAACGAGACGCCGTTCCATCCCGCCCTGCTCGAGACAAGGTGCACATCGCCCATGGCGAGGGAGTCTGACAAAGAGTCGGGTGAGTTGGGATCAAACATCCGCACATTCGTCAGATGCTCGGAGCGCACCCGACGTTCGATGTGCGCGCGCTGCGTGCCGGTGCCGACGATGACGACAATGATGGACGGGTCGCTCGCGAGATGGCGAGCGCTATCGAGCAGGGGGTCGAAATCGTAGGCGAGGCCGAGGCTCCCCTGGTAGAGAGCGACGAAAGCATCGCTGGCCACGCCCCGCTCGCGCCGCATCAAAAGGCCGCGATCGGCTCGTTCGGTGACGCCGATCGGCGCCCAAAGAGGGATCGTTCGAACGCGCGCGGCCGGAGTCCGCGCGCGGATGTTGCGCGCCATGGCCGGGGATATCGTGACGACGGCTGTTGCTCGCGCCCAGGCTGTGTCGAGCGCCACCTTCATGGGCGCGCAG
>DATEMX010000520.1:0-5397 GCA_035275365.1 Polyangiaceae bacterium
CATGTACGTCGGCTCCAAGTCTGCGCCGAAGAACATCACGCGCACGCGGGAGCAAGCGCGCTCGCGCGCCTTCGAAGCGCTCGAGCTCGTGAAGAAGGGGCAAGACTTCGACAAGGTCGTCGCCGCGTACACCGACGAACCCGGCGGCGCAGCGCGTCGTGGCGAGCTCGGCAAGTTTACGCGCGCGCAAATGGTCAGGGCGTTTTCCGACGCGGCGTTCGCGCTCGAGGTCGGACAAGTGAGCACGGTCGTCGAATCGCCGTTCGGCTTCCACGTGATTCGCAGAAACGAGTAAGCCGTGAGGATTCACTGCATAGGCGTCGCGGGGACCGGCATGGGGGCTCTCGCGGGCCTGCTTCGCGCCGTGGGGCACGAGGTTTCGGGATCCGACGCCGCCTTCGATCCGCCCATCGGCCCCGAGCTCGAGCGCTGGGGCGTTCGCTGCCTACGAGGCTTCGACGCGGCTCACCTCGACCCGAGGCCTGAGCTCGTGATCGTCGGCAACGTTTGTCGCAAGGACAACGTGGAGGCTCGCGCGGCCATCGACCGTGGCCTCGCCGTGACGACGATGCCGCATGCGCTCGTCGAGCACGTCGTCGCGCCGCGCGGTGCGTCTCCGCTCGTCGTGGCCGGCACGCATGGCAAGACGACCACGAGCGCCATGGCCGCGTGGGTGCTCGAGGCCGCCGGCAAAGCGCCCGGGTTTTTCATCGGTGGGCTACCGAAGAATTTCGACGCGAGCTTCCGCGCCCCGGCGTTTCCCAAAGATACCGTGCACCGCCTCGCGGTGACGCCCGAGCAAGACGAGCCGCGGGCGGCGTTCCTAGAGGCCGAGTCGCGCTTTCAGCGGATCCCTTTCGTCGTGGAGGGCGACGAGTACGACACGGCGTTCTTCGAGAAGACGCCGAAGTTTTGGCACTACCGTCCCGAGGTCGCGATCTTGACCTCGATTGAGCACGACCACATCGACGTCTATCCCACCGAAGAGTCGTATCTCGCGGCGTTCCACGAATTTCTGAGGCGCATGCCCGCCTCGGGTCTCGTCGTCGCTGCCGCCAACGAGCGCCGCGTCGTCGAGATCACCCGCGCGTCGGCCCGCTGCCAGGTGACCTACTACGCGCTCGAGGGCGACGACACCCACGGCGCGTCGCCCGAATGGCTGGGCGCGCCAGGGGCCATCGTCGACGATTTCCAAGAGTTCGATATGTACATAGGTGGCGTCGCCTGCGGCCGTATGCGCACGCCTTCGCCGGGCGCTCACAACGTACGCAACGCGGTCGCCGCGATCGCCGCAGCCGCGCAGGGCTATGGCGCTCCCGTGCGCGAGCTGATCCACGGCATCTCCAAGTTTGCCGGCGTTAGGCGGCGTCAGGATCTGATCGGTGAAGTCCGCGGCGTGCGCGTCTACGACGATTTTGCCCACCACCCCACTGCCGTCGAAGAAACGCTGCGCGCGCTCCGATCGAAGCACCCCGGAGGGCGCCTCTTCGCGGTGTTCGAGCCCCGCAGCGCGACGGCGTGCCGCTCGATCCACCAGCAGGCCTACGAAGGCGCGTTCCGCTCTGCCGATCGCGTCATCTTGGCTCCCCTCGGGCGGACCAACATCCCCGAAGGCGAGCGCCTCGACGTGGGGCTCTTGGTGCGCGCCATCGCCGCGCGAGGCCAGGTGGCGGAAGCGCTCCCGACGGTCGACGCCATCGTCGCCACCCTCGCCGCGGAGGCCAAGAGCGGCGACACCATCGCGCTTTTGTCGAACGGCGCCTTCGGCGGCATTCATCGGCGCCTCCTCGGCGCCCTCGGCGGGGCGTAGTCTCGACGTTTTTGCGGAACTTCTCTTTGCAAATCCCGAAGACGTAGTAGTGGTAGCCGCCATGCCGAAACGAGGCAAGCAAGAAGTCCTTCGACGCGATTTCCAGGGCGCGCGCGACGTCAAGCCGCGGCGCATCACCGGCCGTGAGAAGCCCGCCGACATCATCGAGGGGGCCTTTCCGGCCTACGTCGGCCGGCAAGAGCGCACTGCATTTCAGCTCATGCGCAAGTGCGTGGCCGAAGAGCACGCCATCTTCCTCACGCTCTCGGGGGCCATGACGCCTGCGGGGCTTCACCAGTCGTGTCTCATCCCCCTCCTCGAGCGCGGGATCATCGACTGCATCACCACCACGGGGGCCAATCTCTATCACGACGCTCATCGCGTCATCGGCCACCGCATCCGCGAGATTGATCCCAATGCCGGTGATTTGCACCTTCGGATCGCGCGCATCATCCGCATCTACGATCTCGGGTTTCACGAGGAGACACTTCTCGAAACCGACAAGCTCTTCAGCGCCCTCCTCCAGAAACCGGCGTTTCAGAAGAAGATGACGACGACCGAGCTCCACTACCTGCTCGGCCGCGAGATGTTCGCCATCGAAAAAGCGCTCGGCGTGAAAGAGCCCTCGCTCTTGTCGACTGCCTATCGCTTCGGTGTGCCCATCTTCGTGGGCGCCGTGCAAGACGGCTCCATTTTCCTCAACATCGTCAAGCTGCGCGCCATTCTCGGCGATGTCTTCAAGCTCGACATCGACGTGAACGACGACGTCTTCGAGATGGGCGCCGTGCAGCATCACTGCTTTGCCACCTCCAAGAAGAAGATGGCCATTTGGATCCTCGGCGGCGGCGTTCCGAAGAACTACACGCTCCAGGGCGAGCCGCTCCTCGACCAAATCCTGGGCGTCCCGACGCACGGGTTCGACATCGACGTGCAGTTCTGCGTCGATCCGGTCGACAACGGCGCGCTGTCGAGCTGCCCCGCCGGCGAAGGTCACACGTGGGGCAAGGTGAGCGCCGAGAGTGTCGCCAGCGGGAGCGTCTACGTGCACACCGACGTGACGGCCGTGTTTCCGTGGCTCACGTACGCGCTCCTCAGCGACAAGAAGATGAAGAAGACGCCACTCAGGCTCATCGACGCGCGTGCCGCTGCGCGCGATCGGCTGAAGCGCGAAGTGGACAAGCGCCGCAAAGAGCTCGCGGCCACCATGAGTTATCCCCTGCCGGGAGCGAGCAAGTAGTACCTCTCGCGCCGCCGCTGGACCAGGACCGCCTCGGACTCAATGACCGAGCATGATTCTCGGTCACTCAGCTTGTCTCTCTCTTCGGGGGCCACCCACGCGGCTCGCTTCGCTCGATACGGAGAGTGTTCGCGAATCGCGAACATTGACTTAGATGCTGTAGCCCTGCGCCGACAGAAGCTCGAACAACGCGAGCGCCAGCGAGGGGTCGGTGTGCTCGAACGAGAGGCCCGCGCGCGACTTGAGCGAGGCGGGTCGGCTCCAGACGACATGGCCACGCAAGACGAGCGGGTCCCACAGCGAAGGGGCCAAGATTTCGACGTTGACCCAGCTGCCGGTCACCACGGGCGAGCTGCTCTCGATACAGGCGCCCGCGAGGCTGAGATCGACGATGCGGATCGGCTGTACGCTCTCGCTAGACGGACGCAAGATCGACGCGCGGAGGTCGATGGGGCGTCTGCCGTGTGCCCGGAAGTGGCTGCCCTGTGACATGTTTTGGTCAAAGTATCACGCAGAGGCGCCGCGAAAAAACGAGCATGCGGCCAACCTCTGCACGGGCACCGAGCGATCGCAAGGCAGAACGCCCGGCCGAGCAACGAGCGCCCCCGAAACTGGGATTTCTGATAAAACGCCGTTAGCATGATGCTTGCCAAGCCGGCGCAACACCCGACCACGCTATCCGCGGACGGGCCTACGTTGGCGAGTATCTCCGAGAGAAGGGCTGACGATGGCTCAGGACACCCGTAAGGACCCACGCGCGAAAGTGCTGACGATGACGGTGCGCTACAAGAGCGCAACCGTCGACGAATTCATCGAGCATCACTCCCACGACGTGAGTCGCGGCGGAATCTTCATCAAGACGCCTTCGCCTTTTTTGCCCGGCACACTTCTCAAGTTCGAGATTCGCATCGCCGACGACAAGGCGATGCTCCAGGGCGTGGGTCGCGTGGTTTGGAAGCGCGATGCTGCAGGTGCGGGGCCCGAAAAGCCCGCCGGCATGGGGGTCAAGTTCATCAAGGTCGACGAGGCGTCTCGCAACCTCATCGATAGGTTGATCCTCTCCAAGGGCGGCGGGAGCTCCGCCTTCGACGAGGAATTGCCGGCCGAGGCGGGCGGCGTGGCCGCCCAGGCCCCTGCTCGCGTGGACCAGAGCACGTCACGCGCGGTGTCGTCGCCGCCCCCCAAGGCTGCCGCCGCGCCTCAGGGCGTATCCGCCCGCAAAGGGACGATGATCGGCCTTGGTGTCGACGCGATCACCGCCGTGGCCGCTGCAAAGTCGCCGCCCCCGCGCGACGGCGCCGCCGATCCTATGTTCCCGAAGACCAACTCGGAGGCCGAAATGCCTCCGCCCGAAGAGCGCACGGTCATGAAGCAGGCCGCGCAGCTTCTCGAAGAGGCGCTCAAGGGTGCTGGCGGATCCATGGACGAGCTCGGCTCCGCCGACGCGCCGCCCGTCTCGCAACACAAGGTGCCCGTCGCGGCTGCTTCGGTCGAGAAACCGAGCGAGCCGCGACGCCCCGTCGCTCCAGCGGCGCGCGCCGCGTCCGAGCGACCGGCACGCCGAGAACCCGTCCAAGCGGCACCTGCGGTCGTCGAACCCGCCGCGAAGAAAAAGGGATCGGGAGGGCGCGTTTTCCTTTCGCTCTTGCTCGTCGTCGGTGCCGCCGCTGGTGCCTACGCTGCGTGGCAGCAGCAAGATCCGAAGCCGGCCGCCATGCCTCCGGAGCCGATCGTTCCCTTGGTCACGGCGACGCCCGCGCCCGCTCCGCCCCCCGTCATCTCGGCAGCACCCATCGAGACGGCGCCCGTGGCGAGCGTCGCGCCTTCGGCCTCGGCGGTGTCATCGACCAAGCCGGCCGTGTCATCCGCGCCGAGCGCGTCGGCCGTGGTCGTCGGTAAGCCCGGCAAGGCCGTCGTCGCCGGCCCCGCCGAGAAGCCTGCGCCGGCGGAGAAGCCCGCTAAAGCCGAGAAACCGGCACCCGCGGAGAAGCCCGCGGCGGCCGAGAAATTGGCGTCCGACCCTGCACCGGCCGAGAAGCCCGCGGTCGCCGAAAAGCCGGCCCTCGCGCCGAAGCCGAAACCCGCGCCGAAAACGCCCGCCGAGGAGACGGCGCCGAAACCGAAGCCCGCGCCGAAAGCGTCGGACGACAACCCCTACTAACACTACTGCTGCGTCCACGGAGACCTACGAAGCGAAGCGCAGTGCTATAGGCAGATTTGGGGTGCTCTCGGCTCGAGCGGCGAGCGGTGGCGGCTCGTTCTGTCCGAAACTAGGTGGTTCCGACGGCCTCGCCGTATTTTACGTTGGGTCTCAGCCATTTTGGACGATCGTGATCTGCTCCTGCCAAAG
>DATEMX010000521.1:0-6553 GCA_035275365.1 Polyangiaceae bacterium
CCCAGCGAAGGAAATGGACCGCACGGAGGTCGGAAAAAGCGATGTCGACCGACGCCTTGATGTCAGTGCCGAGCGCCGTGAGATAGGCAACGACCTTCGCCTCGGCGCCCGGGCGAAGCTTCGTCAAACCGGTAAACGCGCGTCCAGCGGGCCCGCCGACGGGAGCGGCAGCGCGGGCCGGCACGACACCCGACGTGGACCGCGGGGGAGACGCCGTCTCTTGCACGATCTCGATGAGTCCCGTGGTCATGGCTCCGCCCCTCCTTGGCGCCGAAGCGTCGGCGCTCGCGGTGTCTCGCGGTTAGGTGTCTCGCAGTTACGTTCCGCGCGCTTCGATGTCCCTTCCCCCGAGGCGGCATTCCGCCACGCAACATTCGGTAGGTTCGCGCCGACGGCCGTCAAACTCAAGCAAAACTACGCCGCTATCGCGAAGTGCTCAGGGTTGCACATCAAAATGGCGACCCTGGAGATGAATCCGGCGTCGCCGAGCCGCCAATACTACACCGACGATCTCCGCTGCTAGAGCTAGAGTTAGTGTCACGCGGCGAAAATCCGACCCCCAGATTCGAGAGCGTGGATACTTGCCATGCCGGCATGCCTGGATGCCGAGTCACGAACGACGGGGGGGACGCCTTTCTGCTTCAGTTCTCAATTTTGCATGGCAAATTGGGAACGATGGCGCGGACCCTCCTAGTGCCGCGCGGCGAAAATTGGGCCCTCATACCGTCCGTCGGGTATGTGGGTTGGCATGGTGGATTCCGAGCCGTGGTTGAGTAGACCGCATCCCGGCCCCCGGGGGGCCTAAGTCCTGGACCGAACGCCGGCTGAACTGAGGGCAAGACTTTGACCAAGCGGCACTATAGCCAACCGGCGTATCGCAAGAAGCCGAGAACGGCCGCGCTCCAAAGGCCCGCGGCGACATCGTCCATGACGATGCCCATGCCGCCGGAGAGCCGTTCCAGGTTGCGCGCGGGAAATGGTTTCCAGGTGTCGAACAAGCGAAAGAGAATGAAGCCGGAGAGGATACCAAGGGCGCCGGCCGGAGCGGCCAACCAGGCGATGAGCACGCCGGCGACCTCGTCGACGCAGACGAATTGCGGATCTTTTTGGCGCGAAAGCCGCGCCACCCGCGACGACGCGATGACGCCGGCGATGGTTACGGCCAAAGCCGTAGCGACGAGCGCGCCGAACCCGAGCGGCCGGACAAGCAGATAGAGAGGTAGAGCGCCGACGGTTCCGGCCGTGCCTGGCGCTTTCGGCACGAGGCCACAACCGAACCAGTGCGAGACGACCCAGGCGGCGACGTCGCCCAAGCGACCGCGAACGCTCGCGCCATCCCGGCCCGGTGGGAGCCAGCCGACGGCGGGCAACGCGGTAGTCACGACGGCTTGCTTCCGCGTCGAGAGATCGCCTCTGCCAATGTGGAGGGGGCCGCCTCTCGACGAACGAGCGTGAGGACGGCCGGGAGAACCACCACGGCGGTGATCAGGCAAACGACTTCGCCGAGCACGGCGACGACGCCAAAGAGAAAGAGCGCTCTATTTTGCGCGAAAAGCAGCGACCCGTAGCCGATCATGGTGGTGAGGGAGCACAGCGCCACGGCGCCGCCGGTCGACTTGATGGCCGCCACCACATCGTGGGACCGTGACTCGCGGTAGCGTGCCATCACGTTGACGGCGTAGTCGACACCGATGCCGAACGTGATGGGAAAGGCGATGAAGTTGCAGAAGTTGATCTTGATGCCGAACGCCATGATACCGGCCGTTAGCCAGAGCACCGCGACGAGAAGCGAGCCTAGAATGAGAGGCGTCGCAAGCGAGAAACGAAAGATCGCCAAAACCAGGAGGACGACGGCCAAGAGCGCCAGCGCCGTGGCCACGGGGCCGTCCTTCTCGATCGACGAGATGATGTCGGCCGACAGCGGTATCGAACCGGCGAGCCGGGCCGGTCGTCCGCCGGGCAGCGCGCTGGCTTCGGCCACGCCGCGAAGCGCCTGGGTCATGCGAAGAATTGCGGGCCCCTGCCAAGTGGCCTGCGACGGCCGCGGGTAGATGAGCACCGCACGATCGAAGGAACCGTCGCGCTCGCGTAGACCCGTCGTCAGCGAGGCGGGCAAATCGGACGGAGCGAGCGGCGAAAGAGCCGTGCGTGTGAGGTAGCGTTCGACGAGCGCCCTTTGTTCGGCCGTGAGCTTGGCACGAATCGCTGGCGTCAGATCCTTTGCGAGGGTCCGGGTCACCTCTATTTTTTCCGCTTGATCTCGGGGGACGACGTCGAGCACGGAGACCACCGAATCGATGACGCCGTCGAGCGGCGGCTGGCTCGCTGCCGCGCGGAGCGCGCCCGCAAGTTCGGCGGCTTCCTCGGGCCCGTCGGTGAGCATCACGAGGGGGGTCAAGTAGCGACCCAAGAGGTCGTCCATTCTTCCTCCCCAGTAACCCTCACCCGAAATGCGCGAATCGGAACGGCGAAGCTGGGAAAAGTCGTATTCGATGAAACTTCGGTCGAGCTTTCGCAGCTGCAACACGGAAGCGACGCTGAGCGCCGTCGCGACGAGCGCGATGGGCATGGAATGGCGCGTGACGAGCGTGGCCAGGCGAGCCATCATCGGTGGACGCTTGGCGGAGTCGATGCGGACGCTCGCTCCGTGTCGATCGAGCCGAGCGATCAGCGCCGGACCCAAGAGAAACGCAGAGCCCCACGAGGTCACCATGCCGACGCCACCGATGACGCCGAATTGTTTGAAGCCGCGAAATTGCGTGAAGGCGAGCGAACCATAGGCAGCCGATGCCGCCAGCGCGGCGACGAGCGTACCCGTGCGGGTTCCCCAGAGCGCTTTGACCAGTGCGTCTTCGATGGAGTCGCCGCGCCTTCGCTCTTCCACGTATCGAGCCAGCAAGATGACACCGAAGTTGACGCCGTTGCCAATGATGACCGAAGCGAGGAAGGCGGTGTTGGAGTTCAGGTGCGTGATGCCCGAAGGGCCGATCGTCACCAGGGCAAATGCGTAGACCGTCGCCAGAGAGAGCGGAAGAAGAAGCGCTGGCACGCTGCCCCACCATCGATAAAAGCCGATGACGACGAAAAGGACCAGAAGGACCACGACGACCGAGGAGATCGCGAGATCGGAGACGAGAGCCGCCAGCTCTTCGTGATCGATGGCGATGTCGCCCGTGAAGCCCACGCGCATCCCCGGCGCATAGCGATCGGTCGAGCCGAGGTCGGCGATGTCTCGCTCGACGCGGCGAAACAGCTCGTTGCCGAGATCCGCCCCGGTGGTGAGCTCGGCGACCTCGATGAGCAGAAGAGACAGCCCCTTCGCCCGACTCGAAAATCGATCGCCGTCGAAGCGCTGGGCTCCCTTTTCGCGCGCGCGATACTTGGCCTCGATGTCTCGGAAGTCGACCGCGGCGGCGTCGCTGTCGGTGCCGGTGTCGTCGTCGGCGAAGTCGATGCCGAGCTCCTTCGTCACCGCCCGATCGCGGCCTTCTTCGATGCGATCTTTGACCTTCTTGAGATCGTCGAGGTCGGCGTAGAGGGGTGCGTTTCGCTCGAAGAAAGCGCGCTCCTCCCCGATACCCGTCTTCACGCTCTTCACGAGAGCGGGAGGATAAGCGTGCACGCGGGCCCCGAGATCGTCCAAGAACCTCTCGGCGGCACCGAGATTCTCGGGCTTTCCGGTGTCGACGAGAATCCCGAGGTACCTGAGCCCCGGCATGCGTGTCCGAAGCTCATCGAGGGCGCTCACGCTCGGCGCGGCGCGCGGCAAGAGCTCCTCGATGTCGCTCTTCAGGTGAACGTAGAGAGAGACCGTACGGATCAGGGCGGGGACCGCGAGCGCCAAGGCAAGCGCCCACAGCAGCGCGCCGCGGCGAATCGCCCAGCGTACGTACGCGCGCATCGCTTCGCGCGGCTCGGGTGCCGCAGGCGTTGACGACACCGGTCGCGCCTGATTCAGCTTTGCCATGGCCCTGGCTCCGTTCCTACGACGAGGCCGAGAGCGACCTGTTCTTTCGGCAAGAAGCGGCGCAACACCCACGGGCTGAGTCGCCTCATGAGGAAGGCGACGGCCACCGTGTAAGCGCTGCCCCACAGGATGTCGATCACCCAATGATGATCGAGATAGACGGCGGCGAAGCACATCCAAAGGTAAAACGCGACGAGCAACGTGCGGCCGAACGCTCGGTGGTGCCTGTAGCCTTCGATGGCCATGAGCAACGGGTAGGCGACGTGCAGCGAAGGAACGGCGCCGAAGATGTCGCTCGAACGCCCGTAGAAACCGGCAAAATAGGGGATCCCCAGGAGCGCGTCGACACGGGTGAGGTTCGGCCCGGCGCTGGCGCCGGCCGACAGATCCGCGGCGCAACCGTGCGCGTGGTAGTACCAGGGCGGGGCCGCGGGATAGAGATGGTAGGTGAGAAATCCCGCGAAATTGAGCGCGAGAAAGCCCCACATGAAGCGCTGCTCGGATCGAAAGTCACGAACGAACAAGAAGAGCGCGTAACCCACCACCGCCAAGAGGAACGTGCCGTAGGGTACGGCGGCCACGACGTCGAGCGGTAGCGAAGCGTGTGCTTGCAGCCAATCGTGGAGGGTCACCCGCTCGCCTCCGACTGTGAGGCCGAACCACGCGAGCTCGGTCGCGCGCAAATCGCAGATGTGAATGTTCTCGGCGGTGAGCCCGACGTTCTTCACGAGCCGCATGGCGTCGTAGAAGAGACCCACGAGCCCCATGGGCAAGAGGCCCAAGAAGAGGCGCCGAGTCGCGAGATTGCCATAAGCAAGGGCGCTCACGACAGCGGCGATGACGAGGTGATCCCACCGGAGTTGTCCGCGCCATGCGCAAACGCCTGCCCAAACCCAAAAGGGCAGAACGGGCAAGAGCGTCCATTTCGGCCAGAGCCGCCGCATGTGTTGCCACATCAGCCGAGTCTCCTTGGGAACACGAAGAACCGCTGAAAGGGATAGGAAAAAAGGAGCCACGTCACGAGCTTCGCCGGAAGCCAGGCGACGCCCGCGTCGAGCGAACCTCGCTCGATGAAAACCCACAGCGCGACCTGCAACACGAGCAAGGTCGCGAGCGAACCTGCCGCGTAACGCAGGCCTTGTATCCCCAACGATTGTCCGCCCGCTCCGAAGACCCAAGAGCGGTTCAGGGAGAAGTTGGTGATCGCGCCGGCGATCGCCCCCGCTGCCGAGGCGAGCGCATATGACGCGAGGGCGTGACCTCGGAACGCGGCGAGGAAGATCTGGTAAACGGCGCCGTCGGCGAGCGTCGCCGCGCCCGACGAGACGCTCGCGCGAAGAAGCGTGCCCCCTTCGCTTCGCCAGGAGCTCGCCCCCGGCAAGCGCCCTTCCCCGACGACCTCGACCGGTGCCGTCACGCCGCCACCTCGTCGAGCGCTTCTCCCAGGAGCCCGAGCGATTCGTCGACTTCGGCTTCGGTGATGACGAGCGGAGGATTGATGCGAACGCGCGGAGCGTATGCCATGGATATGACGCCACGACGAAGGAGCGCGTCGAACAGACGCCGGCACCGCGCCGTCTCCCAGGGCACCCCGGTCGCGGGAGAAACGAGATCGAACCCGATCATGAGGCCCTCGCCGCGCACGTGGGCCACGCTGGGATGGTGTTCGGCCAGCCTCTTTAGCCCCGCGACGAAGCGTGCCCCGCGCTCGGCCGCGCGGTCGGCGAGATTGTCTCGAACGATGATGCCGACGCTCGCCTCGATGGCGGCGGATGCGAGCGGGTTGCCTCCGTAGCTCGAAGAAGAGAAGCTCGGCTTGGACCACGGTTCGGCGCTCGTGATCGACTGCCGCGCGGCGACGGCGGCCACCGGATAGCCGCCGCCGAGCGCCTTGCCCAACGTCATGATGTCCGGCCGAACGTGCGAGCGGTCGACACCGAACGCACGACCCGTCCGACCGAGGCCCGTGATCATCTCGTCGGCGATGAGGAGCGCATCGTGCTCCTTGGCGAGCGATTGGATGGCGGGTAGCCAATCGGCCGGCGGGATGATGTTCCCCGCGGTCCCCTGCATGGGCTCGACGAGAACGGCGGCTAGCCGACCGGTGGTCTCCTTCTTGAGCTTATCGCGCGCAAATTCGACGCAGAGAAGGCCGCACGACGGATGTGTGAGCTTGAAGGGGCACCGCGCGCAATCGGCGTAGGGCGTGAGGTGGGCACCGGGCGCGAGCGGGCCGAGGCCGTGTTTGAATTCGCTGCCCATCTGCGCCAGGACACCCGACGTCTTGCCGTGAAACCCGCCCCAGAACGAGAGGACCTCGTGCTTTCCGGTGTGCGCGCGCGAAAGGCGGATGGCGCTCTCGACGGCCTCGGCGCCGCCGGAGAAGAGCTGAACGCGATCGAGCCCCTTCGGAAGCAGCGCGGTGACGGCCTCGACTGCGTTCACGCGCGCCAGCGTGGTAAACGATCCCACGTGCACGCGGCGGAGCTGCGCGACGAGCGCGCTCTCGAACTCGGGATGCCCGTAGCCGATGGAGGCGACGCAGATGGCCGCCGAGAGATCGAGGAAGCGGTTGCCGTCGAGATC
>DATEMX010000522.1:0-2726 GCA_035275365.1 Polyangiaceae bacterium
CGGCGGCGGTCGCAAGACGTCTTTCAAGAAGTCGTAGTGACGAGCGAGCGCGTCGATCATGTATTGCCCGCCCGTACGGCGCGTTGCCAAGGCCGTCTCGATGTCGGCGGCGAGCGCGGGCGGCGAGCGCGGGTCGCTCGACAAGTCGAGGAGCGCCTTGGTTGCCTTGGGATCGTCGAGCTTGCCGAGCTCGCGCAAGAGCACCTTGTGCATGGCGATCATCTCGTTTTCGGCGACGTCGATGGCCCCGGCGATTTGATCGACGAGCGGGCCCGCCTTGGCGCTCGCGACATCGGGCGGCGGATGGAGGCTCTCTGCCTCTACGGCGCAGCTCGTGATCTTGCGGCCGAGGCTCGCGACGGAGAGGGTGGCCCCGGTGGCCACGCTGATCAGCGTCACGTTGCCGTCGGTATCGCAGAGAGCGACGCCGCCCGCGAAGGGGCTGCCGGCCACGATTTCAATCGCGTGCTTTTTCGCCCAGGCGATGGCGCCGGTCTTGGCGTCGAAGCCCACGACGATTTTATAGTACGTCGACGCGAACTTGCTCGAGTCGAGGGAGAAGGGCGTGCCTTCGGCCGGTGCTCCGAAGAGGGCGATCTTGTCGTAGGCGTCGGCGAGGGGCGCGCGGCGCTCGGTGGCGGGCCGAAACCATTTCGGATCACCTGGCAGCTCCCGCGCCGGCAGCGACACGTGCGAAGCGTGGTGGGTCGATGCGCGGGACACCTGTTCGTCGAAGCGAAAGAGCCCGAGCTCGCCGAAATAGACCTTTCCGCGGTACGTGAAGGCGCGACTCACTTGCTCGCGCACCAAGATGCGCGCCTCCTCCGCGCCGCTCGAGAGGCCAAAAATGGTGACGTATTGCCCGCTCCAGGGGAGAAAGGCGTAGTTGCCGAGGACGGCGGGGACGCCCACCTGCGGAGCAGCCTCGAGCTGGCGTACGACGGTGCCTTCGTGGTCGATGGCGAGCACGATCGAGCCGTTGTCTCCGACCGTGCCGAGGCTGACGACCGTGGTGCGGCCGTCGTCGCCCGCGCCGCGCAGGTTGCCGGGGGTCTTGCGCGTCCAGAGCGCGCGCCCCGTCGATGCGTCGAGCGCGAAGAGCTCCCCCGCGCCCATGCCCACCACGACCGTTCCCGTGACGGTAGGCCGAGCGTCGATCGGGTGCGCGAAGAACCAGGGCGTGCCGCCGGAGAGCGCGACGCCGACGAGCCCGCCCGGCGTCACGCCGACGGCCGCGGCCGTCCCGGTGGCGGCCGGAGTTGCGAGAATCTTCGGGGAGACGGCGCGCACGCCGGCCCCGCCGTCGTCTTGCCAGTCGGTGGTGAACGCGGAATGGAGCTGAGAGGTGCCACCGCCGCACCCGATGGCGACGACGGCGGCGGCCGTCCAAAGTGAACGCTTCATCATTTGATTCCTGCCGTGGCCGTGACCGCTTGGTCGATGGCTTGCTTGACGCGAACGGAGCCGTCTTTGGGCCAGCGCGATTGCAGGTCACGCAGGTAGTTGGCGGCTTCTTGGGTCAGAAGATCTCGCACGCGGCCGACGACTTTGACCTTGTCGTCGTCGGCGATCTCGGACGCCGGTCGAAAGAGGATCTGGTCGAAACCGCTGGTCATGACGTCGAGTCCGATGGCGCCCGTGCGTCCCACGAACTTCTCGCATTCGTCTTTGACGCAGAGCTGCCCGATGGAGGCCGCCGCCTCCGACACTTGATGGTCGAGCGCGATGAAGAGATCGCCGATGGCTTCGCGCCCCTTTTGCGCGCCGAGCCCGCTCGCCGCGATGCCGCGGACCCCCGGGTCGGGATCGGAGAGCGCTTCACGGAGCGTCGCCACCACCCCCGCGCCGCCCGTTCTGCCGAGCGCGGCGAGCGCGCTCTTGCGAAGCTCTGCGTTGCGATGGTGGGCGTAGGGCTGGATGCTGGGCGTGCTCGCCCGCGCGCCGATTTGGCCGAGCGTTGCCAGCGCGAGCGTGGCCAGATCCACGCTCGTGCCCTGGCGCAAGAGCTCGTGTACGGCGGGAGCGACGGCCTCGGCCCCTTTGCCCGCCGATTTTGCTTCGGACAAAGCGGACTGAATCACAGCGGGGTCGCCGCTCTTCAGCTTCACGGTCAGTGCGGTCGCGTTCACGGCAGCCGCCGGTTTAGCGCTCTTTTTATTCTTGTCCTCCGCGGCGGCGTGGCCGAGCACCCCGCTGCCCAGCATGACGACCAAGAAGACCCGACCTACCCGCTTCGATTTTCGTCGTGAGCTATCCATCTTCGCCAGATGCCCCCTTAACCCAAGGGTGGTAACGGCGTAAAGGTGCCCGGCGATTCTTTGCTTGCATTTTGCGAGCTTCACTAGACTACTCGGTACCGGTCTCCCTCCTTTGCACCCCATGTCGAAAGCATCCCCCTCCCAGGCGCTCCCCGCGCTGCCGAGCATCCAACTCATCCTCGAGAAGGACAGGTCGCCGCATGCGGCGTCGGGCTTCTTGAGTCTCCGGCGTCTCGAGCTCAGGGCTCGATTCGAGGACCAAGCGGTCAGCGAGCCCTTCGTCTACGACATGGTCGAGCGGAGGCTCCTCGATGCCGTCGTGGTGGCGCCGCACTTTCGCGACGAGTCGGGAGCGCGCAAGGTCGTGCTCCGTTCGGCGCTCCGCCCGCCGGTTTTCTACCGCCCTCGAGACGCATGGCCGGTACCCGAACGCCCAAGCCTCGGGGGTCTGTGGGAGCTCCCGGCGGG
>DATEMX010000523.1:0-7045 GCA_035275365.1 Polyangiaceae bacterium
CAAATTGGGAACGACGGCTGAACTGAGGGCAAGACTTCGGCCGGGCGACACTAGCCCGTCGACTCGATCACCGCGCGAGCCACCAACCGCCACCGAGCGAGCGATAGAGCTGCACATAGGCCGTGAGCTGCAGCGCCTGCAATTGTGCGAGGTTGAGCTCGGCGGGAAACCGTTGCTGTTCTGCACTGATAACGTCGAGGTAGGTTGCGGTTCCGCCTTCGAATTGCGTATGCGACAGGTCGACGGCGCGCTGGAGCGCCGCCACTTGCTTCTCTTCTTCGGCGCGGCGCTCCCGCAACCGCTCGAGCGTCGCGAGCGAATCGGCCACGTCTTTGAGCGCCGTCATGACCGTTTGCACGTAAGTCGTGCGAGCCGCGACCCAATTGGCCTTCGACGCCTCGACCTGGTAACGCAGCGAAGAACCCTGCAAAATAGGCGCAAGCCAATTGGTTTGCCCCGCCAGGGAGTAGATCCCCGCTGGGTTCGGCGCTTGCAGAAAGCTAAGGCTGGTGGCCGCAATGCCGCCGGTCCCCGTGAGCGAGAAGGTCGGAAAGAGGTTCGCCATGGCGACGCCAACCTGCGCGTTGGCCGCCACCAAGTTGGCCTCCGCTTCTCGCACGTCGGCCCGGCGCTCGAGCAACGTCGAGGGAAGCCCGGCAGGGACGACCGGAGGGGGCGCCAGCGCGGCGCTGGTCGCAGTGCGCGCGATGGGCCCCGGCGAACGACCGAGCAGAATCGAAATCATGTCTTCGTTCAGCGAGATTTGCTGCTTCAGATTGGCGAGCACGGCGGTGGCGCCCGCGAGATCCGCCTCGGCGCGGGCAACGTCGAGATCGGTCCCGATGCCGCCTTCGGCGCGAATCCGGAAGATGTCGAGTGTCTTGGCGCGGGCTGCCACCGTGCGCTCGGCTACGACGCGCTGAATGTCGAGCGCGAGAAGTTGGAAATAGCTTTGGCCAACGTCGGCGAGGACCGTCACCCAGACACCTCGCCGGGCCTCCTCCGAAGCGGCATACGCTGCGCGTGCCGCCTCGGCCGTCCGCCGCAATCGCCCGAAGACATCGAGCTCCCACGACGCGCTGCCGATCGCGCTAGCCGTGTAATAGGATTTACCCGCCGCAGCGACACCCTGGAACGAATTGCCGTAGCTGCCCGCTCCGGCGACGCCGATGCGCGGCAAGAGCTGTGCGCCCGCGGCGCGCGCTTGTGCGCGAGCGCCGTCGACGCGCGCCGTCGCGATGAGGAGCTCGTAGTTGTTCTGGAGCGCCTCCTCGACGAGGGAGCATAGCGCGCTATCGCCAAACACTTGCCACCATGGCAAGTCGGCGAGCGACGCGGCCGTCGCTGTCTCCGGCTCGAATCGATAACGGAGGGGCAGCGCCACTTTGGGCCGCTCGTAGTCGGGGCCCACCGCGCAAGCCACTGTCCAGACTAGAGAGAGCGCGACCAGGAGCGACCGGAAGGCCAGGTTCACGGGATAGCGCCTCCGTCGCCGGGCGTTACCGTCCCTCCTCCCCCGGTGACAGGGTGAGACGGCGGCTCGCCGAGACCTCGACGTCGCCGACGGAACGCCTCGATGAGCCTTTCGAACGCAACGAAGAGGGCGGGCGTGATGAAGTTGGCGACGAGCGTTGCGGCGAGCATTCCGAAAACGACGACCGTCCCGAGGATGCGCCGCGATCGGGCCCCCGCGCCGCCGGCGACGATGAGCGGCAAACATCCCAGCACGAAGGCGAACGATGTCATCAAGATGGGCCGAAGCCGTAGCCGCGCGCCCGCCAGCGCCGCCTCCACCACCGTCTTGCCGGACTCGAGCTCGTTTTTTGCGAATTCTACGATTAGGATCGCGTTCTTGGCGGCGAGGCCGATGAGCATGATGAGGCCGATCTGCGAGTAGACGTTGAATTCCATTCGCTGCGCCAATAGCCCCAAGAATGCGCCGAGCGCAGCGATGGGCGTGCCGAGAAGGACGCTGAACGGCAAGGACCAGCTCTCATAGAGCGCGGCGAGAATCAAAAACACGAAGACGAGCGCGAGCACGAAGACACCGGCCGCGCTCGGCGCGGTCGCTTGTTGATACGAGAGGCCCGCCCACGCGTATCCGTAGTCGGCGGGCAGCACTTCGCGCGCGACCTCCTCGAGCGCCGCCATGGCTTGACCCGAGCTATAGCCCGGTGCCGGCTCTCCCGTGATCTCGGCGGCGCGAAAGAGGTTGAAGCGCGTCGTGAATTGCGGGCCCGAGATGTTCTCGATTTTGACGAACGACGCCAGAGGCACCATGGTCCCGGTCTTCGAGCGCACCCAGAAGCGGTCGATCTTCGACGAGTCCACCCGGTACTCGGGCGCCGCCGCCATGTACACTCGCCACTGGCGACCGAATCGATTGAAGTTGTTGATGTACGCGCTGCCCATGAACGCTTGCAGGGTTGCGTACACGTCGCCGATGTCGATGCCTTCTTTCAACACCTTCTCGCGATCGACCTTGGCGAAAACCTGCGGAACGTTGGGGCGAAAGGTCGTCAAGAGTCGACCGATCTCCGGCCTCTTTTGGGCGGCCGTGATGAATTGCTCCGCCATGTTGCCGAGATCGCTCGGCGTGTGCACTCCGCTCTTGTCTTGGAGCATGAGATCGAAGCCGGTTCCGGTGCCGATGCCCTGAATCGATGGGGGCGCGAAGGCGATGACGGTGGCCGCGGGGATGGCGTAAAGCTTGCGGTTCAAGGCGCCGAGAATGCCGGCGACGCTCGTCTCCTTCGTCTTTCGCTCGCTCCAAGGCTCGAGGGCGACGAAGAAGAACCCCGCGTAGGTCGCCGAGCTCCGCGACAATAAGCTAAAGCCCGCGATGGTGTTGTAGCTCCTTACGCCGGGCGTATCGTGCAAGATGGCCTCGACCTGCTTGCACACCTCGTCGGTGCGCTGGAGCGAGGCCGCCGCTGGCAGCTCCACGTTCATGAACAGATAGCCCTGGTCTTCGTCGGTGACGAACCCCGTGGGCGTTGCCCGCACGAGCACGGCGGCCATCACGGCGAGCCCGGCGAGGAGCCCGAGCCCGACGAGGAGTTTGCGGGCGAGGAATCGACTTCCGGCGACGTAGCGGTCGCGCCCTCTGTCGAACGCGCGATTCCACCAGCGAAAGAAGCGGCCCATGAAACCCGAGCGCTCTCCTTTGCTACGCGGCTCGAGCAGGAGCGCGCACAAGGCTGGGCTCAGCGACAGCGCATTGAACGCCGAAATGACGACCGAGATCGCGATGGTGAGCGCAAATTGCTGATAGAGACGGCCCGTGATTCCCCCGATGAACGCCACGGGGATGAAGACCGACGAAAGAACGAGCGCGACCGCGACGATGGGCCCGCTCACCTCGTCCATGGCCTTGCCTGCAGCTTCTTTGGGGGGCATGCCGTCTTCGATGTGGCGCTCGACTGCCTCGACGACGAGGATGGCGTCGTCGATGACCAGGCCTATCGCCAAGACGAGCCCAAAGAGAGACAGCGTGTTGATGGAGAACCCGAGCGCGGGAAACACGGCGAAGGCCCCCACGAGCGAAACGGGCACCGTGAGCAGCGGGATGAGCGTTGCTCTCCAGTTTTGGAGAAAAAGGTAGACGACCAAGATGACGAGGACGAAGGCCTCGAGCAAGGTCTTCAAGACTTCGCGAAAGCCCTCGGTGACGGGGAGCGTCGTGTCGAGCGACGTTTGGTAGGCGATGTCGTTGGGGAAGCGCTGCTTCAGCTCCTCCATCTTCTTCTTCGCGCCCTCGGCGACGGCGAGGGCGTTCGATCCGGGTGTTTGGTAGATGGCGATGATCCCGCCGGGCTTCCCGTTGAGCCGCGCGCGCTGATAATACGTCTCCACGCCGAGCTGGATGGTGCCCACGTCGCGCAGCCTCACCAGTGAACCGTCGGCGTTTTCGCGCACGATGACGTTGCCGAACTCCTCTTCGGTGGCGAGGCGGCCCTGCGCGCGGATGGCGTAGGTGAACTCCTGGCCCTTCGGCGCCGGTTCGCCGCCCACCTGGCCGGCCGGGTTCACCGTGCTCTGGCGCGCGATGGCGCTGCGAAGATCCCCCACCGTTAGGCCGAGCGTTTGTAGCTGGTCGGGCCTTACCCAGACGCGCATCGCGTAAGTCGACGCCCCGAACGCCGTCGTCTGGCCCACGCCGGGCACCCGCAGGAGCTCGTCGTTGATGTTGATGGTGGCATAGTTGCCGAGAAACTGTTCGTCGTAGGTCCCGTTCGGCGAGTAGATCGAGAAGACCAAGAGCGGCGACGACACCGATTTGCGAACCGTCACGCCGTATGCGTTCACGTCGGCCGGCAAGAGCGGCTGGGCCTGCGCGACGCGGTTTTGCACCAGCATCGTGTCGGTGTCGATATTGGTGCCGACTTGGAAGTCGACGCGCAGTCCGAGCGTGCCGTCGTTGGAGTTGATCGACTGCATGAAGATCATGTTGTCGACGCCGTTGATCTGCTGTTCGAGCGGCGTGGCCACCGATTGCTCGATGGTGACCGCGTCGGCGCCGGTGAAGACCGTCTGCACTTGGATCTCGGGCGGCACGATGTCGGGATATTGCGCCACGGGCAGCCGCGCGATCGCCACGGCTCCGACGAGGATGGTGACGATCGCGATCACGATGGCCATGACCGGCCTGTTGATGAAAAATCGACCCATGGTTCGTCACTTCACCTGCGGGGGCGCCGCCGAAGGACTCGGCGCCGCGGGCTTCGGTCCGCCGCCGACTGCCGGCGGTGGAGGAGGAGGCGTCGGCACGGGAACGGGCGCGCTCGACATGGGCAACGAAGACGTGTCAGCGGCAGTCGGTGTGACCGGCTGACCCAGAACCACCTTCTGCACGCCGTCGATGACGATTCGCTCCCCCGTGGCGAGCCCCTTATGTACGACGACGAACGCCCCGGTCGTGGGCCCGAGCTCGAGGGAGCGCATCTCGGCTTTGTCGCCTTGGCCGATGATCGCGACTTCGTGCTTACCCTGCAGCTCTTGCACGGCGCGCTGCGGAATCACCACGGCATCCCTCAACACGTTGCGAAAGCGGACGCGCCCATATTGACCGGGTCGGAGGAGCGTGTCGGGGTTCGGGAAGAGCGCTTGCAGGGTGAGCGTACCCGTGGTGGGGTCGACCTGGCTCGCCACGACCGCGAGGTAGCCCCGATAGGGGTATGGCCGCTCGCCCACGAGCATGAGCTCCACGCTGTGCGCGGGATCGTCCGACGGGCGCTCGAGCTGGTCGAGCGGACGCTCCGACAGCTCCTTGAGGCGATCGGAATATTCGAGATAGTCGCCCTCGGCGATCTGAAAGACGAAGCGCAGCGGATCCACCGTCGACACCGTGGTGAGGAGGGTCGGCGCGCCCTGGCCGACGAGGTTGCCCACGCGCACCTGCGCAATGTCGGCGATCCCGGATACCGGCGCCTTGACCCACGTGTACCCGAGATTCAAGTCGGCCTGATCGAGCGCGCCCTTGGCGGAGGCGATCTGGCCCTCGGCCGTGTGCCGCGCCGCGACGGCGTTGTCGAGCTGCTCCTTGGTGGCAGCCTTTTTCTCCACGAGCGGGCCGTAACGCCCCACGTCGGCGTTGGCCTTTTCGAAGGCCGCGCGCGCTTGTTCGAGCATTCCGGCTGCCTCGAGCCGTGCAGCCCTGAGCGGCGCCGGATCAATCGTGAAGAGGAGCTGACCCGCTTGGACGAAGCTTCCGTCGCGGTAGTTTTGCTCGAGCAGCGTCCCCGCAACACGCGCACGAACGTCGGCATTGACGTAAGAGACCAGGGTGCCGGCAAACTGAACGTAGACCGGCACGTCTTTGGTTGTCGCAGCCGCCACCGAAACGACGGGAGGAGGGGGACCGCCGGGGTGATGTTTTTGACAAGCGACGCCCAGGAAGGCCAAGCACCCAGCGAACCTTGAGCCAACGCTTGCGCCCGGCATGTCGCGGCCCATGATGGATCGAGCGCGTGCCGGACGAGAGTCATCGTTCGTCGCAAGTATTCTCCCCCAGCCCGCCACCTGCCGAGCCCGCCAGAAGGAGATCTCGGAAAGCAACCGCTATCGGAGATCTTCACCCGAGGCAGGAGGCGCGGGGTCGAACAAAGGGCCGGATCTGCCTTTCCGATCGTAGCACGATTTTAAAATTTCGTGCTACCATTTTCGATCGCATCCGTTTGGAGGACGCCGAACGAACGTAGGGCCGGCGGTCGCCGCGATGATACCGCGAGGCCACAGATTGACGGAGCATCGCGTGAATGTCATACACGTCGTATGACTTCTCGAAGCGGTCGCCTCAATGCTCGGCTCAGCGCGGTCATGGTCGACAAGGTCGCCTATCTCCGCAATCGCACGCGAAAGAGTACGACGGCGATCGTCGTGGAGTCCATCAATCGCTATCACGCGGAGGTCACGCAACGAGGCGAAACGCCGGCCGAGATTCTGGCTCGGTCCGGCTTCATCGGGTGCGCGCGCGGGCCCGAGAACCTGTCCCGAAACTACAAAATGGAGCTCCGCCGCTCCCTTCGGCAAAAGACGTGATCATCGCTGATACGGGCTTCTGGCTGGCGCTCGCGAACGCGAACGACGCATACCACGCCCGTGCCAAGGCTGCGCTCTCACGACACCGAGGGCCCTTCATCACCACCTGGCCCGTCATAACCGAAACGTGCCACCTATTGGTCTCCCGGTTCAGCACCGAAGCCGAGCTGGCTTTCGTGCGGAGCGCTTCGCAAGGGGCTTTCGAGATATTCGAGCTTGAGCACGCGCACCTCTCGCGAATCGAGGTGCTCATGACGAAGTACCGCGATCTGCCGATGGATCTCGCCGACGCGTCGCTCGTCATCCTCGCCGAGGAACTCGGTTCCGGCCGCATCCTGTCGACCGATCGACGCGATTTTCACGCCTACCGCTGGAAGAACCGCAAGCCCTTCAAGAACCTGCTCGATCCGTCTGCGCGCTTGAAGCGTCCCCCGACGAAATGACACTTCGTTTGTCGACGGCCTGCTCGACGAGTACACCGACGCTCAGGTCGCTCACATCCTCA
>DATEMX010000524.1:0-5016 GCA_035275365.1 Polyangiaceae bacterium
GCACCCACTCGGCCACCGCCAGCTTCTCGTCCATCACCGCGCGCCCGGCGATGCGCTCGGCGCCCTCGGGGTGCGTGTCCTGGAGGGAGAGCTGGAAGGCGTCGAGGCCGCGCGCGTGCAGGCCCTCGAGGCGGGCACGATCGAGCGGCAGGCCGCTGGTGATCAGGTTCGTGTAGAGCTGGTGGGAGTGTGCTTCTTCTATGAGCACCTCCAGATCGTCGCGCAGGAGCGGCTCGCCGCCGGTGAGGTTGAGCTGCACCACGCCGAGCGCCTCGGCCTCGCGAATGACCCGCAACCAGTCGCCGGTCGCCATCTCGGCCGACTTTTGTTCGAGCGTGAGGGGGTTGGAGCAATACGCGCAGCGCAGCGGACAGCGGTAGGTGAGCTCGGCGACCAGGGTGTAAGGACGCGGGCTCATGGCGCGCCACCGGACCAGTCGAGGAGCCCCTTATCGGTCAACGCCTGCAAGAACGTCCGCACCTCGCCCTCCAACGCAACGACCGGCGCTTGGTATTGGGCCGCGAGCGCGGTCAAGAGTTGCGCCACCGTCTTGGTCCCGTCGCAGAGCTCGACGACGCGCTGGGCCGTGGCGTTGAGGTGCATGCCGCGCTCGGGGTAAAGGAGCATGTGCTGACCAGTCTTCTGGTCCCAACGCAGGCGCGCCCTGGCGGCGAGCCGGGGGCGACCCTCGGCGTTCATCTGCCCTCGCGCTGGGCGAAAGCGGCGTCGACGCACGCGAGCAGATGCCATAGAATTTCAGTCTTGCGGACGAGCGCCGCGACGCACGCTTCTTGTGCTCGGCGCGTTTCGGCGTGCCTCACGACGAAGTCGATGGCCTGGGCGGCGTCGCGGCCGGCGCGCGGCACGCGAGCTCGAAAATAGTCGAGGCCCTGGCGAGCGACCCAAGGATAGTGCTCTTCCCAAGCGGCGATGCGCCGCGACATGAGATCGGGCGCGAAGGCTTCGGTCAGCGACGACGCGACGGCCTCGACGAGGCTGTGATCGCGCACGAATCCGACGTAAGCATCGCACGCGAAGCGCACGCCGGGCAGAACGCCGCGGCAGCTCTTCACTTCGTCGCGCGAGAGCCCCACCGCTTCGGCGAGCCCGAGCCATTGATCGAGACCACCGTCACCTTCGCGCTCGCCGTCGTGGTCGGCGATGCGCCGCATCCACATGCGCCGAAACGCGGGGTCGTCGGATTTCGCGAGAACGAACGCGTCTTTGATAGGGATTCTCGTCTGGTAATAGAAGCGGTTTTGCACCCAGCCACGGAGCTCCTCGCGCGAGAGCTTGCCGGCGTGCATCCGGACGTGGAAGGGATGAGCGTCGTGGTAGCGGCGTGCGCCCTCTGCCTTGAGCTCGGCAACGAACGCATCGGCCGACCACGGCGCTTGCGAAGGTTCGGCCATCAGACGCTGAACTCCATGCCGTCGTAGGCGACCTCGATCGACAGCGACGTCAGGTGGGCGCGCTCTTTCGACGTTTCGACGAGCGCCGGGTTCGTGTTGTTGAGGTGAATGAGAACGCGCCTCGACGCGCGAAGCCCGGCGAGGTAGGCGGCGCTGCCGTCGACTCCACCCACCGGCCAGTGGGCCATGTCTTCGGCGCGGCGTTGACCGAGGCCGCGGCCGATGAGCTCGTCGCTCGACCAGAACGTGCCGTCGAAGAACACGCAGTCGGCCTCGCCGAGCGCGGCGCGAAGCAAGGGCGAAGGCCCGGCCGCGCCGGAGAAATAGACCATGACCTTGCCGGTCTTCGTGTCGCGAATCTTGAGACCGACGTTGTCGTCAGCCGAAGGTTGCGCGATGCCTTCGAGGTGGAGCGGGAGCTTGCCCGGGGCCGCGATGGCGGTGATCGCGAGGCCGCTCGCTTCACCGCCTACGCCGGCAAGAGGCACCTCGCGCGAGAGCTCGAGGGCCGTCCACGTCACCTGATCTTCGAACCGCTCCAACGTGCGGTAAAAAACATTGCCCGTCGTCACGCCGCGACGCACCGACGGCGTGGCGTAGACCTTGAGAGGGTGCGATTCGCGGAGGGAGAAGAGACCGAGACAGTGGTCGAGATCGCCGTTCGTCAAAACGAGCGCCGCGATCGGTGAGTGACGCGGCGCCCGGGGCCACATCGCCGGGAAGCTCTCGATTTGTTGTCGGATCTCGGGCGACGCGTTGAGCAAGAACCAGCTCTCGCCGTCTGCGCTGACGGCGACGCACTCTTGGGTGCGTCGCCGTACCGGGAGCGAGCCATTGCGAACACCCCGACAGTTGTCGCATCCGCAATTCCACTGGGGAACGCCGCCGCCCGCCGCAGAGCCCAGTACGTGAATCAACATGGGCAAACTCCGATGACGTACTACCCAAGCCTCACGATTTCGACGAAGGGTGGCTCTTCTCGATCGCCTTCTTCTCCCTGATAGCCGCCGATTTCGGCGCTCATGTCGATTTCTACGAACGAAGGTGTTTCCCAGATCATGCGTTATGCCTCCTGTAATGGTGGGCGAGATCGCCCGACCGGGTTGTCGACAACCTTCATACCAACTTCGACGCGCTTTGGAAATGCCAATATCCATCGTGTGCGCCACTCTTTCGCTGGGCTTCGCCCAGACCCCAATTCGCTCCGCGAATTGGCTAGTGCACCATTTTTGATCGAAACGATGAACCATTTCGATCGAAACGATGCACTAGCCTCTTGAGGCCATGATGTGAATCGAGATGAGAATGAAGACGAGCTCGGGGGCCGACTGTTCACGACATAACTCCACGGCCCCGTTTCCCATGTGTGTCGTGTTAGCAACATCGCTGGCTCTCGGGCCGCAGGCGTGGGGGAACGGGCGATTTCCCCGGGCGGAGCGGTTGATCGAACATCCGAATGATCCAAACCAACTCGTGCTCGGCGGGACGTACGGGCTTCTCGTCACCAAAGATCGCGGTCAAAATTGGCATTTCGTCTGCGAGGCGTCATTTGCTCACAGTTCGTCGTATGGAGGCGATTCGCTCCTCGACTTCGTCGGCGACGGTAGCCTCCTCGCCAGCGTCGAGAGGAGCATAAACGTCTCGAGCGACCAGGCATGCGATTGGATACCGACCCTGAGCGAACCCGACACCACTATCATCGATCACACAGTCGCCAAATCGAACTTATCCACAGTCGTCGCTGCGGTCACTTTGACCCACCCCGGAAACAGCAGCAATACCCTCCGGGAATCCGTCGATAGCGGCAG
This sequence comes from Polyangiaceae bacterium, assembly GCA_035275365.1. GTDB lineage: Bacteria > Myxococcota_A > Polyangia > Polyangiales > Polyangiaceae > DASWDH01. The sequence continues at coordinate 3,221 of DATEMX010000524.1, forward strand.
GACATGGACCGCGTTCGGCAGCCCTCTGCCAATTGAAATTCTTCTGTCGATCGACATCGATCCGAACGATCCACGGCGTCTCTATGCCACCGGCTTGAACGGTAACGAAGGACGATTCTTGAATTCCGTCGATCACGGAACGACTTGGACCTCCCATCCGATTCCGGGCACCGATTCGAAAGCGGTCCCGTACCTCGCGGCCGTTCTACCGACCGACTCGAACAAGATCTTCGTCCGAACCAGCGGGCCGCGCCAAGTGGTGGAAATAGGAGACGCCCTCCTCTATTCGAATGACGGCGGAACAACCTGGCAGGAAATCCACCGAAGCTATGCGCAAATGCTCGGGTTCGCGCTTTCTCCCGACGCCTCAAGGGTACTGATCGGCTACGGCGATACAGGTCCGGGGTTCGCGTCGCTTCCGGGACCACTTGGCGTTTTCGAGAGCTCCACGGCACAGTTCTCGTTCAATCGGATTTACGGCGGGCCGGTCAATTGCATTAGCTGGACGGCAACGGGCATTTACCTCTGCTCCAACGAGGCCCTAAACGGGTTCGAGCTGGCGTTCGCCCGAGACTCCGACTTGCACGCCGTTGGCGGCTGCTTCGTGCCCATCTTGCACCGGAACGAAGTGCGAGGACCGCTCGATTGCGCACCGGGCACGAGTGGCACCAAGTGTGACGCCGATTGGCCAACGAGCTGCCAGACGCTCGACGCCTGCCCGGGTGATGCAGGGTCGCACCCCGCAGGGTGCGTTCCAAATATGCCGTCGTCGATCGTCACCGATGCAGCCGAGGCGCTCGAGGGCGGGGCCACCGTGGCAGATTCGAAAGATTCAGGCTGCGCGTGCCGAACTTCGAGGCAGAGGAACGACGGGGGAGCCACCTTTGCCTTCATGACACTCATCGCCCTTGGTTTTCACCGAACGAGACGACCACGCGCGAGCGCTTTGTCACGCATGCTTCACTCAATCGCAAGAAGCTCCAATTCGTAGACGAGATCGCCGGCGGGAACACCTCGGCGCCTGGGCTTCTCACCAAAGGCGAGGGCCGCGGGAATCCAAACACGCACCTTGTCCCCGACGACCATGCGGAGCAGCGCTTCGTGCCATCCGGGGATCACCTCGCCCATCTCGTAGCTCGCGGGAGGGTTCGACATCAGCGTCGTTTCGACAAGGGTTCCATCAGCCGTCCAACCCGCGAAATGAAGGGTGACGCTGCTCGCCTCCGAAGGATGCTCGCTGCCCTTTCCCTTCTTCAAAATCTGCAGCGCAAGACCCGACGCCGCCCGCTTCACTGTGCGCGGAGGTGCCTTTAGGTCCTTCGGAACCGGAGGCGCCTTCATGAGATCCAGCAGCGCGATGTCGAACGTCAGATCCACCTTCGGGCGAACCCGGTCGTGATCCACAGCCGCAAAGGCAAGCTCGGCCGGAACCCAAACGCGGCGCGCTTCGCCGACGGACATCGCCTTCAGCGCCTCGGCGAGCCCGGATACGACTTCCTGCATGCATTGCACCATGCCCTTGTCATCCTCCGACGGCGACGAAGCGAACAGCACTCCCTCGCGGGTCCAACCATGGAACGTCACCCTAACGCAGTCGTTGTCTTGGGGACGGTCCGTTGCCCGGCCTGCTCGAAGCACTTTCATCGCCACCCCGGAGGGCGTTCTCGCCGCATCACTCGGCGGCGCGGCGACGTCCCCCGGGGCGGGCGCCACGGGTGGGGACGCCACAGGTGAGGACGCCGCAATCACTGCGCCGACTTTTTCGGCTGGCTGCGCGTCGGCGAGCTGCGCCGAAG
>DATEMX010000525.1:0-4991 GCA_035275365.1 Polyangiaceae bacterium
TTCTACACGCGCCCGCAAGACAAGCGCCGCGTCATCGAGGCGATGGCCGCGCGCGGTCTGCGTCAGCTTCGGTTCCGATTCGACGACGACGGCGCCCGTATCGTCGCCAATCTGCATCGCTCGTGAGCGCGATGGAGTCGAGCGAGAAGAGGCTGGCCCTGCTCGACCGCGACGGCACACTCATCGACGTCGTGCGCGACGAAGCGACGGGCACCGTCACCACGGCGTTTCATCCGAATCAGCTTCGATTGCTCGACGGCGTGCTCGAGGGCCTCACGATGCTCGTCGAGGCCGGCTATGTCCTCGCCATCGTCACCAACCAGCCGGGGCCGGCCAAAGGGCATTTCACGCGCGACGCCGTCGAACGAACGAACGCGGCCCTCGTCAGCCGTCTCGAGCGCGCATCCATCCCTGTTGCGAGCGTCCTGGCTTGCATGCACCATCCCGACGGTGGCGAGGGCGGCGATCCGGCGCTCGTTGGCCCGTGCTCGTGTCGCAAGCCCAAGCCGGGCCTCTTGCTCGACACCATGCGCGCTCTCGAGATCGCTCCCGGCCGCACTTGGATGATAGGTGATTCGACGGCGGACGTAGAAGCTGGTCGCGCAGCCCGAGTGAAGACGGGCCTGATTTTTGCGCTGAATCGCTGCGAGCTCTGTCCCCTGAAGGACGGTCCGCGAATTCTTCCCGACTGCCACGCCCCGAAGCTTCCCGCTTTGGTACGTGCTATTCTCGATACCGATCGTGCGTAGACCAGTGATCTTTGGAGACGATAGACCATGATTTTTCTCGACAGCTCGGATCCGAAAGAAGTCAAAGACATCACGGCCTGGGGCGTTCTTTCGGGCATCACCACCAATCCCCTCATCATCGCCAAAGAAGGGGGGAACGTGGATCTCGAAACGAGAATCAAGGAGGTCATCGAGGTGTCGCGCGGCGACGTCTCGGTCGAGCTCACCACCGAGACCGAGAAGGCCATGCTCGATGAGGCCGCCAAATATCACGCTTGGAATCCGAACCGCATCTGCATCAAGGTGCCGTTCAGCGAGATCGGGTTGCGCGTGCTCCACAGCCTCGCCACGCGCGGCGTTCGTACCAACGTGACCTGTCTCATGTCGTACAACCAGGCCTACTTGGCGGCGCTCGCCGGTGCCACCTACGTGAGCATCTTCTCGGGTCGCATACGTGACATGGGTTACGACGTTCGCCCCACCATTCAAGAGACGCGCGACATCCTCGACCTCGAGGGTCTCGAGAGCAAGATCATCGTCGGGTCGATTCGGCACATGATGGACGTGAACGAGGCCCTCCAGTGCGGCGCGCACATCGTTACCGTTCCCCCGGCCATCCTCCGCAAGATGCTGTGGAATCCGCGAACCGACGAAACCATCCGTGAGTTCAACACGGCGTGGGCCAACCGCGGCAAGTAAGCATCTCGAGGGGCCTTCGCCCGTCCTCGGAGACTTCGATGCTTGCCTAGTGCCGCTTGGCCAAAGTCGTGCCCCGACTTTGGCCAAGCCCGCGCTTCGCGCGGAGGCGGCTTCACCGCCTGGCACTATCCCTTGGTCTCCGGGGGCTTCGCCCCCGCCCCGCCGGAGCAAGTCCGGATCGGGGCCCCACCCCCACGGCACCTCCGGCGCCGATCTACCGGGCTCGATGCCCTCGAATCTGGGGGCCAAATTTTCGCCGCGCGGCACTAGTTTTTGGCAAGGTAGACGTCGAAGTCTTCGATGGTGGTCTCGAGCTCGTATCGCTCGCGAAGGCGCGCCGAGAGAGCCGGGAATTTCTGGAGCGTGTCGGCGCTGTCGATGACGTCGCCCGTGACGACTGGAAAGACGTCGCGGTGCTCGACGACGATGGCCTTCGGGGGATGCAGGTCGAGCTCCGACATGAGATCGGCGCGCGCCTCGTCTTTGAACCAAGAGACGCGTTGGGGAACGTCGTAGATATAGCGGCTCGCCGGCCTTCGTTCCGATAGATCGTAGATGATCGGCTCGAAGCCCCAGATGAAGACCAAGTCGCTCGAACCGAGTCGGGCGCGCAGGTGTTCGGCGACGAGACGATTGGCGCCGTACGAGACGTCGGCTACCGAGTAGAGCTTGGCGTCGAGCTCGTCGCGCGTCGTATCCGAGAGGCCGAAGAGCTGGCGCTGTCGAGCGATGCAGCGATCGAAGAAGTCCGTTTGTGTGTTGCGCGTGGCCGAGCGGGCGAAGATGACGACGGGCAAGGCCGTCGCGAAGGCGGCGACGCCGAGCCAGCTCGCGATCGCCCGTTGCCAAACTTTGTAGACGCCGAGGCCCGCGAAGAGCGACAAGAGCAGGAGCGAAGCGCCGTAGTGATACGGAAAGAACTTGCCCTGCATGGCGACGCCGCCGAGCTGCATGATGACCACGAGCACGACGTGCAAGACGCCCTCGCGCTCGCGCGGATGGGCCTTGACCAAGACCATCGCGGCGACGATGCCGGCCGTGTTGATGCTCGAGAAATCGGTGAAGCCCTCTTCGAGCGCGAGGTACACCATGCCGGGAATGGTGGCGTCCTCCCAGCCGAGCTTGGTGTAATGCGGTGTGAAGACGAAGAGCGTTTGGTAGAGATCGTGGAAGGCGCCGCGCGCCGCGAACCACGCGAGGCACATGACGACGAGCGCCAAGCTGCTCGCCGCCATGACGGCGACGGGCGTTGCCGCGTCGCGAAGCTTGCCGGCGAGGGACCCCTGGCGGCTCTTTTGCCACGCGCTGTAGGCTGCGAAGAGCGACGATACGACCGCGCCGCCCGCGAGCGGCGGCTTGAGCAAGAAGGTGGCCCCATAAAGAAGGCCCGCGCCGGCCCACGCGCGGAGCGTCTTGGTTCGGGCTCGGGGGTCGCGTTGGCTCGGTTCGAAGGTCGCGAGCACGATCGCCCAAGCGGTGAGCATGCCGCCGAACGATTCGGGCTGCGCCGTGTGCCAAAACTCGAGCTCGCAGTGGACGAGCACCGCGAGCGCGCCGCCGATGATGCCGACGCGCCAGTCGCCGAAGAATCGCCGCGCCAAGATGCAAAAGGCCGTCGTGGTCGAGGCGAGGCCGATGACTTCGAACACTCGGATGCTCCACTGACCCGTCCCGAAGAGCGCGCGCGCGGCCGCGTAGATGACGAAGATCCCGGGCGGCTTGAAGTCCCAAGCGTCGCGGTAGGGCATGCCGCCGCGCAGGATGGTGTCGGCGACGGTCGCGTAGATTCCCTGATCGCGGCCGTAGCGGTACATGAGGAGCTGCGCGAAGAGGTAGGCGATGCATGCCGCCAAGGCGCCCACGAGGACGCGCATCATGACCTCGGCGTTGGGCCGGTCCGCGGCGATAGCGTCGTGGCGAGCGCCCGGCACCGCGGGCGAAACGAGCTCGTCCGGCGAGCGCTCCTGACTCATGGGGGCCGAATGTAGCTGAAAAAGCGTCCTGTTCACGCTTCATCATCGTGGGGGTGGACGGCACCCTCAAGGCGGTCTAAAACTCCGACCCTCGCGCCCGTAGCTCAGCTGGATAGAGCGTCGGACTTCGAATCCGGTGGTCGGCCGTTCGAATCGGTCCGGGCGCGCCAGTGAATTTGCTGAGCTTTGCTCGGTCACCCGGCGCCGCAACCTTTTGGCGCGATCTGCCGCGATCGGCCCCGCCCCCAACAGAGTGGTGGCATCGACGCGCGGATCGGCACCTGCGGCCCGATCGTCGAAGGGGGCGGACCCGCGCCCCGACGGGCCCTTGCCCGACGTGCTGCCGCACGGAAGGCCGCTTGTTTCGCGTCGAAGATTGGGCGAAGAGACACCAGGATCGACCAACCGCGGCCGGTAGATCGTTGTGCGTGACGGGAGACCCTGGAATCGTGCACTTTCGGAAAGCTTGGTATGCCTCGATACTTTCGGCTTGGATAGGCTTGGCTGCGTAGTCTATGAGCGACTCCAGTTCCGTGATTGCGGGTAGGCGCCATCCGCGGCCCGGAAGCGAGAGGTTTGCGCAATAGCTTTCCGCACCGGCTGCCGGGAGCGGCTCAGACAACGGAGTCGCGCCGCCTCAAGGCAGCGGCAGGACGATGAACTTGTCCGGCCCGGGGATGAACAGATATCGGCTGTCGAGGCTGGCGTGGAGCCAGGACCCGTCGACGGTGTCAGCGAGGACGATATCGGCCCGCTGCGGGAACGTGGGGCCGTTGCCGATCAGGTCGAAGGCCCGAATGTGGGTCTTGTTGTTGGTGTCCGTTTCGTAGGCTTGCTTGCCGTCGGGGCGCATGTATCCCATGAACGTGGGGACGCCGCCGATCAAGCTCAGATTCCGATCGCGCAGGTTCCCGCCGGCGAAGTAGTGCGCCCCGGTTCGATCCAGGCTCGGCAGCTGGAAGTATTCGAGCGTACGGGACGGGGTGATGAGACCGGTGCTGGCGTCGTAGATCGACAGCGGAACGGTGCCGCTGGTGTTGGCGTCGCCGACCACGGCGCGGTTGCCGTCCGCGGAAAACACGATGCCGATACCGCTCGGGAACCTCGCCGGCGAAAACGTCCTGGTGACCAAGGAATACGCGAGGCCGAGATCTCGGATCAGCACCTTGCCGTCGTTCGCGACCCCGAGTTGCCCGGCGGTGCCGAGGCCCGTCTGCGTGAAGTCGACGTATTCCTGCGTCGTAAACGTCACCGGGTCCAGCAGCCACAGCCTCGACGTGCCGAGCGCGATCAGGTGCTTTCCGTCGGGGCTCATGGCGATGTCCCAGAGGCTGGGTACGTAGCTGGACGTCCGGGTCCACGTCCCGCCGCCGGCGTCATAGACGTAGCGGTTGATGGTCGAGGGGGTGGTCGGGCTGTGGTTTCCGAAGAACGAGCAGTAGCTGAAGACCGCGTCTCGCTCCGCATCGTAAAGAACGTGTCGGTCCTGGAAGCCGACACCGGTTGGCAGCGCGATGTAGCCGTAGCTCGGATGAGCCCTCACGACCAATTCGGCGCTGGAGATGGATCTTCCGGCGGCGGTTTCGACCGT
>DATEMX010000526.1:0-7368 GCA_035275365.1 Polyangiaceae bacterium
GAGGTGGCCGGAGGGTCGGCTTCGGCGCGCTGACCGAACGACGAGCCGAGCAACATTAGAAGCCCGAGAACGACGATGAAAGGAGCTCGGCTCATGGTTTCGTTTCATCGAAAGCTTCCTGGCTTCCTTTCGCCAAGTCAAACAGGATGTCGGGGCGGCGCGTGATTCTGGTATAGGAGGTTCATGACTTCGGTGAATCGCCTCCGAGGGCCCGCCGCCGTGTGCTCCGTCTTCGCGCTGGCGGTCGTCGCGTGTGGTGGAACCGAAACGCCGGCGCCGAAACGCGAGGCTGCACCGGTTTCGTGCGAGGCCTCGGGCACGTGCGAACCTGTCATCCGACTCCCACCCATCAAGGGCGATGACCCCTCCAACTCGGCGTGCGGACAGGTGAATGGTTTCTGCGTCTACCGCGAGGCTGGGTCGCCGGACGACGCTGATCCGACGCCCGACGCCGTGGCCGATGCCGGCGCCGACGTGGCGAAGGGGCGCGACGCGTCCGGCGACGGGGATGCGCTCGATTCGGGTGTCCTCGAGCGAAAAGACGCCACCATCAAAGAAGTTGGCCTCGGCGACTGAGCGTGGCGCCGTCGCTGCCCGATTTGTGACCGTGCCCTGATGGGTGCTACACCCGAAAAGAGAAATGACTCGCAGGGCCAAGGCGGAACAGGCGTCGGGTTACACCGTCTTACTCGTCGACGACAACCCGGACTACCTGCAGGCGACGCGCCTCTTGCTCGAGCGCGAGGGGCACGACGTGCTCACGGCGACGAACGGGCCCGAAGCGCTCGATATCTTGCCGCGGCAGAAGGTCGATCTTCTCTTGCTCGACTATTTCATGCCGGGCATGACGGGCGAGCAGGTCGTTGCCGAGCTTCGCAAGTTCGATCCTTTCGTGCAGGTCATTTTGCAGACGGGGTACGCCAGTGAGCAGCCGCCTCGCGAGCTTTTGCACCGGCTCAACATCCAGGGCTACTACGACAAGACGGAGGGCCCCGAGCAGCTCCTCTTGTGGACGACGGTAGGGCTCAAGGCGGCGCAGACCATCCAGCTCCTCTTCAAGAGCCGGCGGGGCGTGGGGTTCATTCTCGAGCATACGCCCGACCTGCACCGCACGCAGTCGTCCGAACAACTGGCCGGCGAGATTCTCGCCAAGGCCATCGAGCTCTTGGCAGCGATGGGCGCAGGGGCCGATGTGAGCGGCTTCGTGGCGACGCTCGAGGCGGCCGCCGACCTCGTGGTTCGCGCCGGAACGGGACCGTTCGGGACGCGCGGCAAAGTGAGCGAAGTGCTCGGCGACCAGATCGCTCGCGTCGACGCCGCGATGCAACGAGCGAACGTTCAAATCGATCCCGTCAGCACGATCATTCCGCTTCGCGTGGGTCCGCTCACGGTCGGCGTCCTCTACCTCGATCAACCGGTGGTCGGCGATCAAGCGCTCGAGCTCGTGTGCATGTTCGCCAATCAGGCGGCCGTCGCCATTCACAACGCAGCGCTCTACGAGATGTCGCGCGTCGATCCGCTCACGGGAACCTTCGTGCGAACGTTCTTCGAACATGCGCTGCTTCGGGAGATCTCCGCGAGCTTCCGCGAGAAGGCGCCGGTGGCGCTCGCCCTCATCGACGTCGACGGGATGACAGCGATCAACGAGGGCGCCGGACACGTGGCCGGCGATCGCGCGCTGAAAACGCTCGGCGCCGTCCTGGAGCAGGCTACGCGCGGCGGTGACGTCGTGGGCCGCTACGGCAGCGACGCGTTCGGCGTCGTCTTGCGCGATCCTTCCGTCGTCGGGCCGGCGCGCTTGGCCGCTCGCGTTCACGAGCTCTTGAAAGATCGCGTGGTGGTCGGGTCTGTGGGTGAAACCGCGCTCAGGGTCAGTATCGGCTTTTCCTTGATCGAGGCGCCTTCGAAGGCCGACGGCGACGTCGCGCGACCGATCGGCATGGCCTTCTTCCAGTCGGTCAGCGAAAGGCTAAAGGCGAGCGCCGCCCTCGCGCTCGAGGAGGCCAGGCGCGAGGGCGGCGACACCGTTCGTGGTGCCGCACCCATTGCTTGGCCTCCCGTCTGATCAGAAAACGTCGAGCGACGCCGTGCCCGTAATCGCGTCGCGGACGGCGGAGATGGTGACCGTGCCGGTGGCGAGGCCCTTGGCGAGACCGCGCGTCGAGACGGCGTTGCTGACGTCGGCGACGCCGGGCACGCTCGACAGCCAAGTCGCGTACTGTGTCACGTCGAGCTGCGAGGCGTCGGAGAACGTTCCTGTGGCCGTGTACTGCAGTTCGCCTTGCACGGCGATCCTGGTCGCGGCGGGCGCGATCGTGATGCTTTGCAGCGTGGCCTGTGAAACCGTTACGTCGCTCTTGCCCAGAACGCCTTGGTAGGTGGCGGTGATGGTGGCGCCGCCGGCCGCGATGGGCGTCACGCGTCCCTTCGTGGCGCCGGAGTTGGAGACGCCGGCGACGCCGCCCGCGCTGGACGCCCAGGTGGCCGTCAGCGTGAGATCTTGCGTCGTGTTGTCGCTGTAGATGCCGGTCGCGTAGAACGCCGTGACGAAGCCGACAGGCAGCTTGGGGGAGAAGGGCGTCACCTGAATCGTGACGAGCTTGGCGTCGGTCACCGTGAGCGTGGTGGTGCCGGTGATGCCCGAGAACGTTGCCCGGATGGTCGTGGTCCCGGCGGAGAGGCCCTTTGCTTGGCCGCGATTGCCGCCCATTCCACCGCCCATTCCTTGGCCACCCGTCGTGATGCCGGCGACCGAGGGTACGGTCGAGACCCAGGTCGATTGACCTGTTACCGTGCGCGAAGTGCCGTCGCTGTAGATGGCGACGGCGGCGTATTGGAGGGTGTTGCCGACGGTGAGCGACTCGTCGATCGGCGTGACCTGAACGGACACGATGGTAGCCGCGGTCACCGTGAGCGTCGACGAACCGGTGATTCCTTGCCAGGTGGCGCGGATGTCGGCCGTCCCCGCGGTGAGCGCGGTGACGCGGCCCCGCATGAAACCGTTGGTGCCGACGCCGGCCACGGCGGGCACGCTGGAGCTCCATGTGGCTTGGCCCGTGATGTTCTGCGAGGTGTTGTCGCTGAAGATCGCGCTCGCCTGAAATTGCTGCACCGTTCCCGCTGGGAGCGTGAGGGCGATGGGGGCTACCGTAATCGAAACCACGGTGGCCGCGGTGACGGTGAGCGTCGAGGTCCCCGACGTACCGTTGAAGGTCGCGGTGATCACGCTGGATCCGGCGCCGGTCGTGGTGACCTGCCCGTTATTGCCGACGGTGGCGACCGCCGTGTTGGAGCTCGCCCACATGGCCTGCCCGGTGACGTTGCGCTGGGTGCCGTTGTCGAAGATCGCCGTCGCCGTGAATTGCACCTGCTGACCGGTGGGTCGTGAGGGGGCGATGGGCGTTACCACGACCTGGTTCAAGGCCGGTGAGGTGACGGTAACACTGGTGGAGCCGGTGATGCCGAAGGCCGTCGCCGAGACCGTCGTGGAGCCGGCGTTGATCGACGTGAGAAGCCCCTGTGCACCGCTGGCGTTGCTGACCGACGCGATCGCGTCGTTGCCCGTGGTCCAAACGGCCGACGCCGTGAGGTCGATCGTCGTCATGTCGCTGTAGACGCCGACTGCCCTCATGAGCTGCTTCGTCCCAGCGGCCATCGTGGAGTTGGCCGGCGTGACCGATAGGGAAACGAGGGCGACGCCGGTGACGGTGATGCCGGCCGTCGCGGAGATACCGTCGAGTGTAACGCGTACCCTCGTTGCGCCGAGGCTGACGGCGGTGGCGACGCCGTTCGAGCCGTCGGCGTTGCTGATCGACGCGATGCCGGGCTCGTCGCTCGACCAGGTGGCGGTCGTGGTGACGTCGATCACGGAGCCGTCGGAGTAGGTGCCTCTGGCAATGAACGAGACCTTCGCCTGCTTGGGGACCGAAGGATTCTGGGGGGTGATATCGATTTGCTTGAGCGTCGCAGGCGTGACCGTGACGAGCGCTTTGCCGGCGGCGGTACCGAGGGTTGCGGAGATCGTGGCGCTTCCGCCGCTGAGCGCCGTGACGAAGCCCGATTGGCCCGCGGCGTTGGACACGGCGGCGATGCCGGTCGCGCTCGACGACCACGTGACGCTGGCGGTCAGGTCGACCGATGTATCGTCGGAGTAGTTGCCCGTCGCCTTGAGCTGGACCGACCCTCCGATGGCAAGGGTGGTCATCGCGGGCACGACGGTGATGCTTTGCAGGGACGCCGTCGTCACGGTGACCGTCGTCGTTCCGGCGATGGCGCCCACCGTGGCTGAAACGATGCTCGTTCCGGCGGCGATGGTGGTGCCGATGCCGCTCGGGGTGACGACGACGACATTGGAGTCTGTCGACTTCCAAGTGGCGGCCGCGGTTACGTCGGCGATCGACCTATCGGAGTAGGTGCCGATGGCCGTGAAACGTACGGTGACGTTGGAGCCGAACACTGGGTTGGTCGGGGTGAGTGAGATCGAGACGAGCGTAGCTCCGCTCACGTTGAGCGTGGCCGTGCCGCGGAAGGCTCCGAGCGTGGCCGCGATGGTGGTGCCTCCGGCCGCGACACCTTGGGCGCGACCCGCGAGCGAAACCGTGGCGACCGCGGTGTTCGAGCTCGTCCAGCTCGCCGAAGCGGTGACGTCTTGGTGCGTTCCGTCGCTCAACGTCGCCGTGGCCGTGAAGTCGACCGTGCCGCCGATGCCCGTCGACGCGACCGCGGGCGTCACCGCGATCGACCGAATGGTCGCCGCCGTGACGACGATCTTGGCGTCCGCGCGGAGGCCGTTCACGATCGCCGTAACGACGGCGGTGCCGGCGGCGCGCGCGGTGACGACGTTGCTCGCGACCGAGGCCACGGCCGGCGCGTCGGAGGTGAACGACGCGCTCGGCGTGAGGTCGGCGACAGAGCCGTTCGAATAGTTGCCCGTTACCGTGAGCAGCACCCTGGTCGTCACCGCGAGGGTCGACGACGGCGGCGTGACGGCGATGCCCACGAGAACGACGGGCCCCCCTCCGTCGGGGCTCGCGGCGTCGACGCGATCGCTACCGGCTCCTCCGCCACCGCTGTCGAAGACCGTCTTGCGATCGGGCCCCGCGTCGACCACGCGGCCCAGCATCAAGCCTTCGTCGCTCCGCCCCCCACAGCCGAAGGTGGCAAGGGCAGCCAAGAAAAAGATGAGCGTCAGCAACGCGCGGGGCAACGATCGCATGGTCTCTCGCAAATTCTATGCCAGGCAGCGACCGTGATCGATGGACGAGACCATGGCCCTAGTTCGAGTAAGTACGGTGGAATCTCTCGTTACTTTCGTGGCCCCGGGCGACAAAGGGGATCAAAACGGCCGCTTCGATGGGCTAGAGCTTCGTAAAGCAGCGTCCGTCGGCGGCGAGGAGCGCGTCGGCTTCTTTGGGGCCGTGTGTGCCTGGCTCGTAGGAGGGCATCGGCGTGGGGTCTTTATCCCAGTGCTCCAAGATGGGCGTCACGAAGCGCCACGCTTCCTCGACCTCGTCGCGGCGCGCGAAGAGGGTGGCGTCGCCGCGCATGCAGTCGAGGAGAAGCCGCTCGTAGGCTTCCGAGAGCGCTTTGCCGAACGTATCGGCGTAGCTCATGTTCATGAGGACGTTGCCGACCGAGAGGTGCTCGCCGGGCACCTTGGTCACGAAGCGGAGCGAGATGCTCTCCTGCGGTTGGATGCGCAGCGTGAGCACGTTGGGTTCGACGATCTGGCGGGCCTTCGATTGCTTGAACAAATAGAGGGGCACCGGCTGAAAATGGATCGACACCTCGGTGACCTGGTGCGCGAGCTTCTTTCCGGCGCGAAGGTAGAAGGGGACGTCTTGCCAGCGCCAATTGTCGATGAGCACCTTCATCGCCGTGTACGTCGGCGTGCGCGAGTCGGCTGACACGCCGTCTTCGCCTCGGTAGCCGGCGTATTGCGCGCGGACGACGTTCTTTTTCATGTCGCTTCCGGTGATGGGCCGGAGCGAGCGAAGGACCTGAACCTTTTCGTCGCGCACGTCGTTGGCTCGAAACGAGACGGGCGGCTCCATGGCGACGAGCGCGAGCACTTGCAAGAGGTGGTTTTGCACGATGTCGCGCACGACCCCCGTCTCGTCGTAGAACTTGCCGCGCTTCTCCACGCCGAGGCTCTCGGCGGCGGTGATCTCGACGTGATCGATGTGCTTGCGATCCCAGACCGGCTCGAAGAGCGCGTTGGCGTAGCGAAAGACGAGGATGTTCTGAACCGTCTCTTTGCCGAGGTAGTGATCGATGCGGAAGGTTTGGCTCTCGTCGAGCGACTCGGCGACCAGCTTGTTCAGCGCCTTGGCCGAGGCCAAATCGCGGCCGAAAGGCTTTTCGATGACGACGCGCGACCACGGCTTCTTCTTGTTGTCTTCCGTCGGCGGGTAGAGGAGCTCGGCCTTCTTCAGGTGCTCGAGGATGGCGGGGAAGGTCTCGGGGGGCGTCGCGAGGTAGTAGATGCGGTTGCCGTGGGTGCCCTTCTCGCGATCGATGACGGCGAGGCGTTCCCTCAAATCGGCGTAGGCCTTGTCGTCGTCGAGCTTGCCGTCGACGAACTCGAGGTTCGCCGCGAACCGGGCCCAAATGTCCGGATCGATCGCCTTGCGGCGCCCGAGCTGCTCGGTCGACTCGCGAAAGCGCTCGCGCATTTCGTCGTGCGCGACGCCGGCGCGCGTGAGACCGACCACGGCGATCTTGTCGGGGAGGGCGCCGTCGGCCATGAGGTTGTAGAGCGCCGGTACGAGCTTGCGCTTCGAGAGATCGCCGGTGATCCCGAAGATGACGACGGCGCACGGATCGGCTTTCGCCTCCTTGAGGATGGGGCTGCCGGGGACTTCTTCGGCGGCGATGACGCTGGTCGGCGGAATCGACTCCATGATCTTCGGCCGCAGCGAGTCCACGATCTTGGGTCCTGTTCCGTCCATGAGGGGCTCTCTTCTGCTCAGGCTTAGGCTTCGGTCTGATGGTGCGGAACGATGTGACCCGAGGCGCCGCGGTCGATGAACCACATCACCTCGCCCGTGAGCGGGTGAATGAGCTGAGCGGGGTAGCGCCGTGGATCGCGAGGACCCTGGAGCACGCGCGAGAGCACCTCGGCCTTGGACGCGCCCGCCGCGAGAAACAGGATGAAGTGCGCCGCGTTGATGATGGGCGGTGTCATGGTGACGCGCTTGGCCCTGAGCTTGGCGACGTCGTGGGCGACCACCCAGCGCTTGGTCTCGCCGAGGGCGGCGGTCTCCGGGAAGAGCGACGCGGTGTGCCCGTCTTCGCCCATGCCCAAGAGGAACAGGTTGAAGTGGGGCGGCCTGCGCCCCACGCCGGCAACCGCGCCGAGCACGCGCT
>DATEMX010000527.1:0-5452 GCA_035275365.1 Polyangiaceae bacterium
AAGTCGCCTCCGCGCGGAGCGCGGTTTGGCCAAAGTCTGACCAGACTTTGGCCAAACCGCACCTAGTGACACATTCTCTTCGTGTCGAGCTGGTGAGCTTCGCATGAGCGGATAGCCCGACAGGTGTCTTCACAGAGCCTACCATCTCTGCAGGAAATCCAGAACTCGGGAGGCGGCCTGTCGGGGCAAACGGTGGGCAGCATCCAGCACGCCCCTACGACGTTCTGCGAGCAAGTGCCCCCGAGGGGAAGGAGGCGCGCGCAGGCAGCGCCCGCTACGGGACAATCGCTCCCGTTCGGATCGGAGCAGGGGGCCGCGCCGGTCGTACATTCGTCGGGCACGCTTGCCGCGACGCCGCTCCGCCGACGCAGGCAGTCGTTCCAGTAGGTTACGCCGTCGCAACCGCAGGTGGGTTGTGCGTTGGAGTCGCAGATCGCGGGGCGAAGCTGGCATCGGCCGAACGGGAGACCACAGCTTGGCTTCGCGCAAAAAGCGTTGGGCGGGCATTCGCCGTTGTTTTTGCACGACGGGCCGCCACCTGCGTCCGTTTCCATGGCGTCGGTTGCTTGCGCGGCGTCGGTTGCTTGCGAGGCGTCTCGCGCACGCGACGCATCGATCGCGGCGCCCGCATCGGGCTCGGCGTCCGGACCCGTGGCGACGTCCACTCCCAAGCTCGCCTCGGGCTGTGGCTCGGGCAACGAGCTGGCTTCTTTCTCCGTTCCAGCGTCGAATTCGACGGTTGCCACGATGATTTCCTCGGGCACGCAACGAGCGCAGACGAGCGCGAAGAAAAACAGAAAGAGGGCCCACTTTCCCTGACGGCGGCGCTCGATCACGGCGCCTCCTTCGATCCGGCAACGTTGAACGATAAGCCCACGGCGAGACCCGGCCGCAACACCCTCGGCTCGATGAGGGCCATGCGCTCGGGTTCGCGCTCCATGAAATAGGCGCGCGGCGTGAGATCCCAATCGACGTTGGCGGCTAGAAACAACGACGTCCCCGAGTCGACCAAGACGTGCGTGGCCACGACGGCGGTCGCCACGGGTGAGACGTCGGTGCGATCGGCGCGGAGGGAGGTGACGCCCTCGGCAGCGCCCGGCGAAAGCGAGATCACGTCGGCACCGCCGCCTACACCGACCTCGACGAATACCGTTTTGCCGCGCGAGACGCGCCACGCGGGGACGAGGCGCGCCGACCATACGCGCGCGTGGATGACGACGGGGAGCTCGTCGTGACCGAAGGGGAGATGATACTTCCCAACGAACCAAAACGCGGGGACATGAGGCGTTGCGCTGACGGCAACGCGGACACCGCCGCCCAAAGTGAGGCCCAGGCTGGCGTCTTTGGTAAAGGCTTCGCCGCCGGCGAGGAGCGCGAGATCGATCCGCCCGCCGGACACGCTGCCAAGAGAAGTTCGCGGCGCGTCTTCGCGCGGTTCGCCCTTCGGCGGGTTTGGCGCGGGCGCCTCGGCCGGGGAGGGGACTTCGGACGTGACCGCGGGGGTTGCCTCTTCTTGCCTCGCGGCCAAGAGTGATTCGGTGGCGACGTGCGTCACGTGCGCGACCTCTTCGAGGAAGAGCGCGCGAGAACCTCTTCGCTCGATCGTACGCGGCGCGAGGGCGCGATCGGTGAGGGCGTCGCTCAGTGAGACAACGGCGCTCTCGGGAGCACGCAGGTCGACCGAGGCTCGAATCGAGGCTTTTTTGTCGAACGCGAGCGTGCCCGCACCACGCTCACGCACCCGCATCTCGAGGCCGAGCCTTTGGAACAACTCGCGCAGCGAGCGCTCGAGCGCTCGAGCGTCGGCGTCGGGCCCCAAGATGGCGATGTCGACCCATGGCCGGGCAACGCCGACTTCGCCGCCTTTGACGCCCGCCGCGCGAACCTCGCCCGCCAGGGCAACGACGAGCGAACCGGCCAAGAGCCACTTTCCCGACCGCGACCTGACGCGCCTCGTTGCCGCCCGTGCGCGCGGGGGTTTCACCGACTTCCCAGGGCGCCGAGCCTCACCCGAGCGCGGGAAGCGTGAACCGATCGGGGATAGCCCTCGAGAAGCGCGCTCCAAGCCTTCGCCTCTTCGTCTCGGCGATTCATTTTCTGCAGCGCCAACGCTCGGCCCACCTGGGCTTCTTCGCTGAGCGTGCTCACCCCACCGCGAAGGTATTGGTTGAAAGACGCGAGCGCTCCCGCGGCGTCTCCGCGATCGAGCAGCAGACGACCCAAGATCGCCTGTGCCGCCGCGGCTTCCGACGATTGCGGGTGGCGCTGGACCAACTCTCGATAAAGACGGACGGCTTCGCCGTAGGCGCCGCGCTCTCGCTCGTCGCTCGCACGCGCGAAGAGCAGCGCCGAGGACGATGCCCCTTCCGGGGCGATGGACGCGGCCTGCGGGTCCGAAGCTTCGACCGGAGCCGCTTTGTCGACCACTGCTCGCGATTTCGCGCGTTGCCCGCGCGAGTCGCGCGACGCCAGCGATTTCTCGACAGAGACGGAGAGCGGCTCCGCCAAAACGCGACCGAGCGCGGCCGGCGCCGCGGTCGACGTCGGGCAACTCGGCCCTTTCGCTGCCGCAAGCGCCTTCGCCGCTCCCGGGGTGGGCGCCACGAGCGCGCGCGTGACCGATGCGTCGACGAACGCAAACACTCTTTCGCGCGCAACGCGACGAATGCTCGACCATTCGGCCGCCGACACGCCAGCCACGAAAAGCGCCGCCGCGGCGAGCCCCCAAAGCCGATAGCGATACCGCTTGCCCTTCGAAGCGACTCGCGGGGCCGTGGAGACGCCCTCGCGATCGCGCCCCTCCGCACCTGCCGCCGCCATCTGGTATTCGATTTGGAAATCGTCCCGCAGTTGGCGTTCGAATCGGCACACGGAGCAAGCTTCGACGTGGCGATCGAGGTGAGCCCGCTCGTCGTCCGACAAGAGCCCGTGCGACTCCTTGTGCAGGAGATCGTCCGGATGCAAATCGGCGGTCATCGCACCACCTCCAACTCGTCGCGATAGAGCGGATCTCGTTCGATGCGGCGCCGGAGAGCTTCTTTGGCCAGGCGCAAGCGGCTGCGGATCGTGTTCACCGGCGCGGCCGAGGCGGCGGCGATTTCTTCGAGCGACCACCCGAGGGCCACCCGGAGCGCGAGCGCCTCGGCCTGCTCCGCAGGCAGCTCGCCCAGCAGGTCGCGCAAGAGCGTCTTGCGGTATTCGGCAGCGGCGGCGTCGTAGGGCGTCGACGTGGGCACCTCGTCGACCTCGGCGAACTCTTCTTGCCGCGCGCGCATGGTGCGGTAGCGACGCCTCGCGTGGACCGCCGTGCGCACCGCGATTCGCGAGGCGTAGTGGAATGGTTCGCATTCGCCTCGAAAGGCCGACAACGCTTGCGTAAAGGAGATGAGGGCGAGCTGGGTGACGTCTTCCGCTTCGGGGTGCCCGAAGCCGAGCACGACGCGCACGACTCGCCCGACCCTGGGCGCCACGAGCTCGAGGACCCTCGCCATCGCGCGCTCGTCGCCGGCTCGAGCGGCAAGCACCAACGCCATGGCCGCGCCGGGCTCGAGCGGTCCCTCGACGGTAGCAGCGGTTTTGGGGCGAGAGCCGAGGCGAATCATGTTTCTTCTATGTTGTTAGGTGTCCCCAGATCTCGATTCGGATCAACGGCTCCGACGAAGTTGCTTCATCCCCAGCATGCCACATCCCCCTTCACTGGAAAACAGGCCTTCTTGAGGAAGGTCGCGCGCGGCGGCGGGGTGTTCGGGGGGTGCATTGCCAAGCGTTTCGTGGCAACCATGCTGACGTGGAGGTCCCCGCGACGAAGAAGACCTACATCGCGCCGGCCGACTTGCCGAGCGTCGAGCGGGCGACGCTACGGCGCATCGCTTCCTACCTCGGGCCGTATCGAAAACAAGGCTTTTTGGTGGTGATTTCGATTACCGGAGCAGCAGCGTTGAACGCGCTCCCTCCGCTCTTCATCAAGCACATCGTCGACCGGGCGCTGCCGGAAAAAAGCCTCGAGCTCTTGCTCTTTGCATGCGCCGGCATGGTGCTGGGGCCGTTCATGGCGGGCCTTTTGGGCGTGGCGCAGCGCTATTTGGCCGCGTTCATCGCCGAGCGTGTCATGTTCGATTTGCGCGTCTCGCTGTTTCGGCACGTGCAAAAACAATCGATGGCGTATTTCGCCAAGGCCAAGCCGGGCGAGGTCATTTCCAGCGTGCTCAACGACGTGCAGGGCGTGGGGCAGATGATGCAGGACAACCTCGTCAAGCTGCTGCAAAACGCCATCGTTTTCGTCACCACGACGGTGGTCATCGTGCTCCTCGATTGGAGGCTCGCGATCGTCGCCTACGGCCTCCTTCCGGCCTTCGTCTTGCCCACCCGGCGCGTAGGGCAGCGCCGCAAGGCGTTGAAACGCGAAGCGCAGACCCGAATGGCAGAGATGACTGGGATCCTGCTGGAGACGCTCTCTGTCTCCGGTGCCCTCCTGCTCAAGATCTTCGGGACCGAAAAACAAGAAGGAAAGCGCCTCAAGGCCAAAGCAGCCGAGCTCATGACGGTCTCCCTGCGCCACAACCTGGCTGGGCGCTGGTTCTCCATGATCATGAAGTTCTTCGAAGATCTGGGGCCGGCGCTCGTATATCTGACCGGCGGCTGGCTCGTGATTCGGGGCGACCTCAAGCTCGGCACGGTGGTGGCCTTCGTCGCGCTGCTGAAGCGCCTCTATTCGCCGGCTTCCGACCTCGCTTCGGTGCACGTCGATTTCGTCACCTCGTACGCCTACTTCGACCGCATCTTCGCGGTGCTCGATCGCGAGCCCGAGATCCAAAACCAACCGGGCACCGAACGGCTGAAGGAGATCCGCGGGGCCGTCACCTTTCGCAACGTGACGTTTTCCTACGGCGCTGACGAGCCCGTGCTGAAGGCGGTGGACCTCGACATCGCACCCGGGGAGTGCGTCGCCATCGTGGGTCCCTCGGGCGCCGGCAAGAGCACGCTGGCCGCGCTCGTACCCCGCCTCTACGATCCGACGTCGGGTGAAGTTCGGATCGACGACAAGGACGTGCGCGACATTCGCCTCAAGTCGCTGCGATCGCACATGGGCATCGTGACGCAGGAGACGTATCTCTTCCACACGTCGATCATGGAGAACCTGCGCTACGCACGGCCCGACGCGTCGGTTGCCGACGTGGAGCGTGCGGCTCGAGCGGCGCAAATCCACGACGCCATCGCCAAACTGCCGAACGGATACGAAACCATCGTCGGCGACCGCGGGTACCTCCTTTCGGGCGGTGAACGACAACGCCTGGCCATCGCCCGCGTGATCCTCAAAAATCCGAAGATCCTCATCCTCGACGAAGCAACGAGCTCCCTCGATTCCGCCAACGAGGCGTTGATCCAGCGAGCCCTCACGCCCCTCTTGACCGGGCGCACGAGCCTGCTCATCGCCCACCGCCTGTCGACGATC
>DATEMX010000528.1:0-10494 GCA_035275365.1 Polyangiaceae bacterium
GTGCGGCTCGCGCTGCAACCGCGCGCCGCTACCGAAGCGAAGGGAATGAAGGAAGACGGCGATGCCATCGGCGGCATGCTTCAAGAAGGCGGCACGCTCACCAAGGAGTTCATGCTCCTTCCGGGCAAGTGCTACACCGTACTCGCGCAAGGGCTGCCGCCCATCGCCGAGCTCGACATGGATCTCCAGGCGAAGCTACCCGTGCCCGGCATCCCGGCGGTGCTCGCGGCCGACCAGACGACTGGCCCGTCGGCGAGCATCGCGGGCGGCAAGAATTGCTACAAGAACCCGTTCCCGATCGCTGCTCAGGTCGTCCTCACGTTAAAGGCGACGCGCGGATCCGGCCCGGCCGGTGCGCAGGTCTACAGCAAGTAAGTCACGCCTAGCACTACTGGGTCAGTTCCTTGGCTATGACAGATCACGATCGGCCATTTCAGCGTGTCGCCCACTCAACGACCGGCGAGGCTGGCGGCACCTCTGCCATCAGTCACGACGGCCGCCAGGTGGCCGCCAATCCGCCTTCTGAAGCAAGACCTCCGCCTGTTCGGTCAGTCGTTACGGGCCTTATGGTGGCTCCGATGCAACGATCTGGTAGTGAGGATCTGACCCAGTAGAGCCGGCAGCAAGTAGGTCGCGCCTAGCGCCCTCGGTGCACGGCGATGCCTCCGTCGGGATCCCCCGGCGGGGGGCGTCGTGCTTTGGTGCGGAAACGCGCAACTTGTCGGAGGGCGCGGCCGACGTGGCTCATGGGCGAAGACAGAACCTACCGCGCGCTCGATCACGACTATCCCTATTTGCTTCGCGAGCTCCGCTCGCCGCCCGATCCGCTCTGCGTGCGTGGCGATCTCTTGGCGGGTCCGGCTGTGGCGATCGTGGGAACGCGCCGTCCGTCGGACGAGTCCGTCGTGTACACCGAGGGCCTCGCGCGCCGTCTCGTCGAGCGGGGCGTCGCCGTATGGTCGGGGGGCGCGGTCGGAATCGACGCAGCCGCACATCGCGGCGCGTTGCAAGCGGGCGGTCGAACGGTCGTCGTCGTGCCCACCGGGCTCGACAGGTGCTACCCGCCCGAGCATGCAGAGCTCTACGAGATCGTCGTCGCGAGCGGTGGCGCCATCGTATCGTCGTTCGAGCGCCGACAGCTCGCGCAACGCCATACGTTTCACCAGCGCAACGCGGTCCTCGCTGCGTTGACGCAAGCAACCGTGGTGATCGAGGCGCCGATCCGAAGTGGAGCGCGGTCGACGGCGAAGCACGCGCGCCGGCTCCGCCGGCCTCTCTTCATCGTACCTACGGCACCTTGGGAAGGTCGCGGGAAGGGCAACTTGATCGAAATCGGCCTTGGAGGCCGTCCGCTGGTCGACGAGGGCCTTCTTTTCGCTGCTCTCGGGGTCCCGCAGACGGGCTCGATTACGATGGCCAAAGGCGCTCGAGAGGCGCGTCCTTCGTCGGGCGATTCGCCACCGAAAGGGCTGTCCGATGCGGGAAAAATCGTGTTTCGCGCGATTTCGTCAACCCCGCGACACCCCGACGATCTTTGCGCCGAAACCGGGCTGCCTACCGCGCTCGTCCAGGAGGCGCTCTTGACGTTGGTGTTCGAAGCCGTACTAGTAGAGGGCCCTGCCGGCTGGTTCAGGCGAGTAAACTTTTGAAATGATTCGGTTTTGCCACGGAGTCCCGTGAACGTCGGTTTTGACGCAGTTCGAAGCCTGAATTTGCCAAGCTGGAAAGGTTGAAGGTACTAGGTACGCATGGCAGCGAAGACACTGGTGGTGGTCGAGTCGCCGGCCAAGGCGAAGACCATCAAAAAGTACCTGGGCTCGGGCTACGAGGTGCTTGCCTCGAAGGGGCACATCAAAGACCTGCCAAAAAAGATGGGGGTCGACGTCGAGCGTGATTTTACCGAGACGTACGAAGTCATCGAAGGCAAAGTCAAAGTCCTCGAAGAGTTGAAGGGCGCGGCGAAGAAGGTCGACGCGATCCTGCTGGCGACCGACCCCGACCGCGAAGGCGAGGCCATCGCTTGGCACGTCATGGAGGAGTTGAAGCGTCCCAAGCTCCCCATCCACCGCGTCGAGTTCCACGAAATCACGAAGAAGGGCGTCGACCACGGCGTGTCGCACCCGCGCAAGCTCGACGATCATCTCTACGACGCGCAGCGCTGCCGGCGCGTGCTCGACCGTATCGTAGGCTACGACGTCTCCGCGCTCGTCTGGTCGAAGCTCGCGTTCGGTTTGTCGGCAGGACGCGTCCAGAGCGTCGCGCTCCGGCTCATCGTCGATCGTGAGCGCGAGATCGAGGCGTTCATCCCGGAAGAGTACTGGAACATCGGCGCGGCGCTCATCGGTCAAAAGAAGCCGAGCTTCGTCGGTCGGCTCGTCACGGCCGACGGCGAGAAGCTCGAGGTCAAGGACGGCACCTTGGCCGCTCGAGTGCGCGCCGGTCTCGAGAGCGCCCGCTATAAGGTCGCCAAGATCACCAAGCGTGAGCAGAGGCGCAAGGCGCCGTCGCCCTATTCGACCTCCAAGCTCCAGCAAGACGCGACGAGCTACCTCCGCTTCACCACCAAGCGCACGATGCAGATCGCGCAAGGCCTCTACGAGGGCGTCGATCTCGGCAAAGACGGCGGGCCGGTCGGTCTCATCACGTACATGCGTACCGACTCGCTCCGCGTGAGCGACGACGCCATCGCCGAGGTAAGGCTCAAGATCGCGCGCCTGTTCGGCGAAGACCACCTCCCCGACAAGCCCAACATCTACAAGGCCAAGAAGAACGCGCAAGAAGCCCACGAAGCGATTCGTCCGACCTCGCTCGAGTTTCCTCCCGACACCATCAAGAAGTACCTGAAAGACGAGCAATACAAGGTCTACAAGCTCATCTGGGAGCGCTTCGTGGCGTCGCAGATGGCGCCGGCTGTCTACGATCAAACGAGCGTCGACATCGAAGCGACGGTGACGATCAACGGTGGTTCGCCGCACCGCAAATACGGCCTCCGCGTGTCCGGGCGTGTCCTCAAGTTCGGCGGATGGCTCGAGGCCTACGGCAAAGGGCGGCTCGATGCCCAGCTCGCCGGCGAAGACGAAAACAACGAAGTCGGCGTGGCCGACGCGAACGGCGTGGCCGCCGAGAAGATGTCGCTCGACGACGTGACCGAGGCGTCGCTGCCGGAGCTCGCCGAAGGCGAAGAGCTCAACGTGGTGTCGCCCCCCGGCGTGCTCGCCGAGCAGAAATTCACCCAACCGGTCGCCCGCTACAACGAAGGCTCGCTCGTGCGCGAGCTCGAGAAGCGCGGCATCGGGCGCCCCAGCACCTACGCCGAGATCATCAGCAAGGTTCAGGCGCGCGACTACGTCGAGAAACTCCCTTCCGGCGGGTTCAAGCCGAGTCTGCTCGGCAAGTTCGTGGTCGACGGGCTCGTGTCCAACAACCTCGACTTCATGGATCCCAACTTCACCGCGAAGATGGAAGAGGACCTCGACGAGGTCGAAGCGGGCCGCCTCGGGCGCGTGGCGCTCCTCGGGCGTTTCTACAAACGCTTCCGCGAGCAACTCGATCTCTCGAAGAAGCAAAAACGCTGGTCTCCCGAGCCGCAAGAGACCGACAACGTCTGCAGCGAGTGTGGCCAAAAAATGCTGAAGCGCTGGAGCCGCAACGGATGGTTCCTCGGCTGCGCGGGCTACCCGAAGTGCAAGAACACGCAAGACCTCGGCCCAGACGGCGACGGCACCACGCCGCTCCCCGTGCGGATGACCGACTACAAATGCGACAAGTGCCAGAAGCCGATGATCATCAAGACGGGTCGCTACGGCGACTTCTTGTCGTGCACCGGCTACCCGCAGTGCAAAAACGCCAAGCCGGTGCCCATCGGCATCCCCTGTCCGAAGTGCGGCGGCGACATCATCGAGATCAAGTCGAAGAAGCGCGGCGGTCGCAGCTTCTACGGGTGTTCCAACTACTCGGCCGACATCAAGTGCGAGTTCAAGCTCTGGCAAAAGCCGGTGCTGGAGCCGTGCCCCCGGTGCGGCGCCAATTTCTTGCTCTTCGCCGGCGGAAAGAAGAATCCCGTGCTCGCGTGCAACACCGAGGATTGCGGGTTCAAAAAGCCCGTCGAAGAAGCCGAGCTCCTTCCTCCTCTGGTTCGTGACGAAGGGCAGGGCGCGGCAACGCTCGGCGCCGACGTCACCTGAGCGGCGACGCGCCGCGGCAACGAGGCTCAAAATGAGATCAGTCGTCATCGTCGGCGGAGGTCTAGCCGGATGCGAAGCGGCGTGGCAGCTCGCCGAGAGCGGCATCCGCGTCACCATCCTCGAGCAAAAGCCCATGAAGCGGACGCCCGCACAAACGGGCGACGGCTTGGCCGAGCTCGTGTGCTCGAATTCGATGCGCGGCGCCGCGCTTTCCAACGCCGTCGGGCTCCTCAAAGAAGAGCTGCGGCGATCGGGTTCGCTCGTCATGAAGATGGCCGATCGAACGCGCGTGCCCGCGGGCGGCGCGCTGGCCGTTGATCGCGAGCGTTTCAGCGAGGAAATGAGCCGCGCCGTTCGCGAACATCCGGGCATCGAGGTCGTGGCCCGTGAGGTCACCGCCATTCCCTCGGAGCGTCCGGTGATCTTGGCCACGGGCCCCCTCACGGGCGACGCGCTGGCCGCCGATCTGGCCCGCGTTGTCGGAGCCGACCAACTTGCCTACTACGACGCGATCGCGCCCATCGTCTCTGCCGAATCGATCGATTGGGACAAGGTTTGGAAGCAGTCACGCTACGACAAGGGCACCGACCTGGGCGACGAAGCCGCGTACGTCAACTGCCCCTTCGACGAGGCGGGGTACCGAGCGTTCGTCGCCGCCGTCACCCTGGCCGAGAAGGTCGCGGCGCGGTCGTTCGAAGACACGCGCTACTTCGAGGGCTGCTTGCCCATCGAGGTCATGGCGGAGCGCGGCGAGATGACCCTCGCCTTCGGCCCCATGAAGCCGGTCGGCCTCCTCGATCCCCGCACGAACGCGCGGCCGTTTGCCGTCGTGCAGCTCCGGCCCGAAGACCTGGCCGCGAGCGCCTACAACTTGGTGGGCTTTCAAACCCGTATGACCTACGGCGAGCAAGCCCGCGTGCTTCGCACTATACCTGGGCTCGAGAGCGCCGAGTTTTTGCGGTTCGGTTCGGTGCACCGCAACACTTTCTTGAACGCGCCCGAGATGCTCGACGAGACGATGCAGCTCAAGGCCGTGCCCGGCGTGTTCGTCGCGGGTCAGCTCTCGGGTGTCGAAGGTTACGTCGAGAGCGCTGCCGGTGGTCTCGTGTGCGCGGCGCTCCTCAGCGATCGCCTGACCGAGCGTCCGCTCCTGCCACCGCCGGAAACGACCGCCCTCGGGGGGATCCGCACGCACCTCGCGCGCGTCGTTCCGAGGTATCAGCCGTCGAACATCACCTGGGCTCACCTCCCGCCGGCGGACAACAAGCGTCTGCGCAAGCACGACCGCTACGCAGCGATGGCCGAACGCGCGCTCGCCGACCTGGGCCGTTGGCTCGCCGCGCGCGCCGCGTCCGCTCAAAAGAGCGAGGCCGCCGTGTCGTCGGCGAAGATCCACGCTTCGCGCGGCACGGAGACCTGACCCTTCGAGCGAACGATGCGGCCGCGCGCTTCGAGGCGATCGAGGGCGGCCCGCCGATCGCCGGGGTAAGGTTCGGCGCCGAGCTTGGCGGCCTCGGCTTCGAGATCGAGGCCCTCTCTGGTGCGAAGCCCAAGCATGATTCGTTCACGCAGTCGCGTGGCGGGATCGAGGTGCTCGACGGAGGCGTCGAGCGACGCGCCCTTCGTCGAGACGCGCTCCGCGTAAACGGCCGGATCGACGTGGTTTTGGTAGCGAATGGCGCTCCCCGAAGCGGCTCCGAGCGTTCCGTAGGCTCCCGCGCCGAGCCCCAAGTAGTCGGCGCCGCGCCAGTAGCCCACGTTGTGGCGGGCTCGCTCGTACGGTGCCGCGTAGTTCGAGATCTCGTAATGCTCGAGTCCCACGCCGGTGAGAGCCTCGTCGATGGCGTAGAAGGTGTCGGCCATCGCGGCGTCGTCGGCGAGCGGGAGCTTGCCACGCTTGGCGAGTCGCCCGAACGGCGTTCCCGGCTCGATGGTGAGGCTGTACGCCGAGACATGCGTGGCGCCGAGCTCGACGAGCTGCACGGCTTCGCGCGCGACGACCTCAGGCGCATGGCCGGCGACGGCGTAGATGAGGTCGGTCGAAAGGCGACCGATGCCGGCTCGCTTGGCCGCGCGCACGGCCGCGATAGCCTCAGCGGCGGAGTGGATCCGTCCAAGGAAGCGCAGTCGGGCGTCGTCCAGCGCCTGGACGCCGATGCTGAGGCGTCCGATCCCGGCGCTCCCGAGGGCACGAGCGCGTTCTTCGTCGAGCGAGCTTGGATCGCATTCGAGGCTGATTTCGAGATCGGGATCGAGCTCGAACGTGCCCGTGAGTCCGCGGAGAACCCGCGCGATTTGCGCCGGATCCCACAGCGAAGGCGTTCCGCCACCGAAGAAAACGCTCGCTAGTCGCCGGGCGGCGAGGGCGGGGATTGCAGAGCGGCGCATCGCGAGCTCCTCGAGCACGGCGTCGGCGTACCCTGCGTGGTCGATCGCCTCCGGCTTCTTGGCGTACGCTACGAAATCGCAGTAGGGGCACTTCGATAAACACCAAGGAAAGTGGACATAAATCCCTAGAGTGCCGAGTTCATCTGGTCGTTTCATTGCCGCCCCAAATGGCGGGTGTTAGGCTTCCTAAGTTTCGCCGGTCCTTCGCGGTCGGCGCCGCGCAATGCTGAAGCTTGCCGAATTAGTCGAACGGATTCGAGCATATCACCCGTCTGCAGACGTCGAGATCGTCTCGCGCGCGTACGACTATAGTGTGCGGGCCCACGAAGGCCAGCGGCGCAAGAGCGGCGATCCGTACTTCATTCACCCCGCGTCGGTGGCCGGCAACATCACCGAGCTGCGCCTCGACACGGCCAGCATTTGCGCGGGGCTGCTCCACGACGTGGTCGAAGACACGCTCGCCACGCTCGAGGACATCGAGAAGGAGTTCGGCAGCGAGGTGGCCTTCCTCGTCGATGGCGTCACCAAGCTCTCGAAGATCAACTTCACCTCGAAAGAGGATCGGCAAGCCGAAAACTTCCGCAAGATGGTGGTGGCCATGGCCCGCGACATTCGCGTGCTCCTGGTCAAGCTGTGCGATCGGCTCGACAACATGCGGACGCTCGACTTCATGAGCCCCGACTCGCAAGAGCGGATCGCCCGCGAGACGATGGACATCTACGCGCCCTTGGCCAACCGCCTCGGCATCGCGCGTTTCAAGGGCGAGCTCGAAGATCTCGCGTTTCGGTACATCGATCCACAGGGGTTCCAAGATCTCACCGCCAAGGTCTCCAAGTCGAAGAAAGAACGCGATCGGTACATCACCGACGTTTCCAAGACCTTGTCGGGGCGACTCGCCGAGCAGGGGTTTTCTTCGGACGTCCAAGGCCGCGCGAAGCACCTCTATTCCATTTACCGCAAGATGAAGGCGCAAGACTGCCACTTCGAGCAGGTCTACGACGTCATCGCGTTTCGTGTCGTCGTCGAGTCGGTGGCCGACTGCTACGCGGCGCTAGGCGTCATCCACTCGCGATGGACGCCCATCCCGGGGCGATTCAAAGACTACGTCGCGCTCCCCAAGCCCAACATGTACCAATCGCTGCACACCACGGTGATTGGCCCCGGGCGCGAGCGCATCGAGATCCAGATCCGCACCCACGACATGCAGCGCGTCGCCGAAAACGGTATCGCCGCTCACTGGAAGTACAAAGAGCGCATCTCGGGAGGCGTCGATCCGAAAGACGCCGAGCGGTTCGGTTGGCTGCGCCAGCTCCTCGAGTTCCAAAAGGAGATGAAGGATCCGGCCGAGTTCCTCGAGTCGGTCAAGGTCGACCTCTTCGCCGACGAGGTCTACGTGTTCACGCCGAAGGGCGACGTGCGCGTCTTTCCGCGCGGCGCCACGCCCATCGACTTCGCCTACGCGATCCACTCCGAGGTCGGCAATCACTGCTCGGGCGCGCGCGTCAACGGCGCCATCGTTCCCCTCAAATACAAGCTGCGCAACGGCGACGTGGTCGAAGTGATGACCGCCACCCAGCAGCACCCGTCGAAGGACTGGATCGACAACGTCGTTACCGGTCGAGCCAAGAGCAAGGTGCGCTCGCACCTGCGCATCGAACAGCGCGACAGGTCGCTCAAGCTCGGGCGCGAGCTCCTCGAGAAAGGGCTCCACGCACGCGGCATTTCGTTGCAGAAATTCTTGAAGTCGCGCGAAGACGTGCGGCGCGTCGAGGAAGCCAACAAGGTGGCCAGCGAAGAGGAGCTCTTCATCAACATCGGCTACGGCAAGATCGCCGCCGAGGAGGTGGCCGATCTCTTGGCGCCCAAGAACGGCGCCGCCGTCTCCGCGCCGCCGTCCGATCTGCGCGAGGGTCGCATCGAGTCGATTGTCCGCAAGGTCACCGGCAAATCGACGGGCGGCATCAAGCTGAACGGGATCGATGACGTTCTCGTTCGCTACGCCAAATGCTGTAACCCGTTGCCAGGCGACCAGATCATCGGTTTCATCACGCGCGGGCGAGGGGTGACTGTTCATCGGCGCGGCTGTTCGAAGGCGTTCGACACCGATCCGGAGCGGCGCGTGGAGATCTCTTGGGACTCGAAGGCGAAGATCAATCGGCCCGTGCAGCTCCGGGTCACGACCGCCAACCGGCCCGGCATCTTGGCGACCGTCGGCCAAACTTTCAGCGGCCAAGGCATCAACATCAGCGAGGCCAACTGCCGCGCCAGCGACGACGGCAAGGCCGTCAACGTCTTTACGTTCGATTGCTCCGACCTCGGCCAGCTCAAGAGCGTGATGCGCGCGCTGCAAAAGGTCGAGGGCGTGGTGGGAGTCGATCGGGTATAAGCGGGATCGCTCGCGCATGCGTCCACGCCTTCGGCCCGTCGAGACCATCGTCGTCCCCGACGGCCGCTTCGGTCAGGCCATCATGCTCCGCGACACCGAAGGGGTTACGGCGCGTGTCGCAACCGTGCCCGCGCCGCTCGTGCCGGTGCTCGCGCGGTTTACCGGCGAGCTCACCATTGCCGAGATCGCGGCAGAAGCGGCGACCCAGACGGGCGCCGCGGTGCCCGTGGCGTTGGTCGAGAAGCTGGCGAGCGATCTCGACCTCGCCCTCTTCTTGGATTCGCCTCGCTATCGAGCGGAGCGCGCGAAGATCGAAAGGGAGTTTTTGGCCAGCACGGTACGCCGCGCCACGCACGCCGGCGGCGCGTACCACGACGATCCGAAGAAGCTCCGCGCCTATCTGGAGCGAGACTGCATCGAGAGCGCAGGCGTCAAGGAGGCGAACGGTTCCGTGCGTGGGCTCGTCGCGCCGCACATCGATCCTTGGCGCGGCAAGCTCGGCTACGGACACGCTTATGGCGCCCTGCGCGCGGGCCTCTCCGACGAGGTGGACACCTTCGTTCTTCTCGGCACGTCGCACGCCCCCATGCGCGAGCCCTTCGCGCTCTGCCGCAAAGCCTTCGACACGCCGCTGGGACAGGTCGATGCCGACCTTGCCGCCATCGACGAAATCGCCGCGCGCGCGGCGTTCGATCCGTTCGCGGACGTCTTCAATCACAAGCGCGAGCATTCGCTCGAGTTCCAGGCCGTGTTCGTCCGCTACCTTTTGCCACATCGCAAGATTCGCATCATTCCGATCCTCTGCGGAATGGGCGAAAATCAGCGCTCCGGCGAGATACCCGAGGATCACCGCCCGATCGAAGGGTTTCTCTCGGCCGTTCGTGCGGTCGTCGAGCGGCGGGCCCATCGGACGGTCGTCATCGCCGGGGCCGATCTCGCGCACACCGGACCTAGGTTCGGCGATGCGGCCGCCTACGACGAAGAAGACCGCGCTCAACTCGAGCGTACCGATCGCGCCTCGCTCGAGCTCGCCACGGCCCAAGCTCACCGTGAGTTCTTCGCTCATGTCCAAGGCGATCTCGATACGCGACGGGTTTGCGGCCTTGGCCCCATCTACACGCTGCTCAAGGCGCTGCCCCCGGGATGCCGGGGTGAGCTCGAGCACTACGAGCAAACGATCGATCCCGACGAGGGATCGATCGTGAGCCACGCCGCCGTCGTCTTCTACGGCTAGCCTGACGTCTCGCCGACCAACTGACGCGCGCCCACGAGGGGACGTCGACCTGCTGTTGCTGGCGGTAGGGTGGTTGTCGTGATCGCAGTCGCCGCCAAGGCCGCCAAGGCGCCAAGGCCGCCAAGGGTTTGTGGGTGGGTGTTGCCGGGTGTGGCCGTATTGCTGGGCGGTTGAGGTTCGTCCGGAAAGGCAGGTCTCTCGGACGATGCAGGCCTGCGGCGACGGTGCTGAGATCCAGGCCCCCCCAATCCCCCCTTGGCGGCCTTGGCGGTCTTGGCGGCTTCCGCGATCACAGCAGCAAC
>DATEMX010000529.1:0-2744 GCA_035275365.1 Polyangiaceae bacterium
GCCGTGGCCAAGGACGAAGAAAGCGCCGAGGAAGCGTACCTGGCGCGCGAAGCAGAGCGAGGCAAGTCATGATGTCGGGGTGGCGATGAGACTTCCTCTGGCGTGCGCGGCCATCGCCGCCGCGATGGGCTTCATGGCGTCTTCGGGGTGCATGTCGCGCGGCCCGCGCTCGGTCGCGGCGCCGGCGTATCAGCCGCCTCCCTCTCTCGACACGGAGGGCCGCTCGCCGGTTGCCGACGAGCCAACGACGGGGTTCGACGTGAGCGGATTCGCGAGCACGCTCGACGACAAAGCGCTCGCCAAAGTGAAAGTGCTCGCGCTCGGTACTGACTATGCGAACGCCGCCAAGGCGCTTGAAATCGCCTTCGTGGCCACCCCGCCCTCGGAAGAAGACGCGGTGCGTTGGCGCTATCAGCTGGGTCGGCTGCGTGCTTTGGCGGGCGACGCCGCCGGAGCCGCGCTAGCCTTCGAGGAGGCTGCCAAGGTCGAAGGGCCGCTCGCGGCCTATGCGCATCTCGGTGCTGCACAAGGCCTCCTTCGCACGGGCAAAGTCGACGCTTCGCTCGTGCACGCTCGGGCCGTTCCCGAAGACTGCGCGGCCTATGGGGCGTCGCAGCTTCTCGTGGCCGAGGCGCTCCAGCAGAAGCGCGATTTCGACGGCGCCATGGAGATCTGGCGCGACTACTTGGCGGAATCGCGGCATCCACCGCGGTGGATCGAGGTGGTGCTGCGCATGGCCGACGCCACCCTCGAGTCGCGGCCCGAAGAGGCGCGGGCCGAGGCGGCGGCAATCCTCGCTCGGCGTGTGGTCGTGGAGGCTCCCACCTCGTCGGCGGTGGTGCGGGCGCTCGATCTCGAGCGTCGCGCCTTGGCTCTCGTCCCTGAGTCGCGTCGCATTCGTGCGGTCGTCGCGCGCGGCAAGAACGACACCTATTTACCCACCGATTGGGCGCGCTCTCTCACCTTCGACGAGCAGTTCACGCGCGCCGCGGCGCTCGCCGATTCGCAGAACTACAAAGATGCCGAGAAGGCCATCGACGCGCTGGTGGCGGCGATGGGATCGAAGGCGTCGACGACCGAAGTCGGTTGCCGCGCGCAGGTGCTCTACGGCTCGGTGCTCTCCAAGTTGCGAGAGCGCCAACGCGCAGCCGACGCATATGGCTTGGCCGTCGGGCGGTGCGCGGCGTACCCCGACGCCATGGTCGACGCGCTTTATTTCGGCGGCAAGGCCATCGCCTCGGCGGGGCGCTGCGACGAGGCCATGGGAAGATTCGCGCGCGTCGAGCGCGATTTCCACGATCACCGCTTTGCCGACGACGCGCGCCTCCGCGGCGCCGAGTGCGCGCTCGAGGGGGGCGACGAGAAACGCTATCAAGAGATGCTCGCGTCGATGCCCGTGGACTACCCCGAGGGCGACATGGTGACCGAGGCGCTCTTTCGGCTGGCGCTGCGCAAGATGGCGCGCCGCGAATTTGCGGAGGCCGTGCCGCTCTTGTCGGCGGCGCGCACCTTCAAGGTGAAGGAGACGCCGTCGAGCTCGGGCGGTCGCGCCGACTATTTCGAAGCGCGAGCCATCATAGCGACCGGCGACGTCGCGGAAGGGCGGCGCGCTCTCGCTCGCGTCATTCGAGACTACCCCCTCTCTTACTACATGCTCCACGCCTACGCGCGTCTCGCCGAGATCGATCAGATCGAAGCGAAGGCCGTCCTCGACGAGTCGCTCGCGCGCGAGCCGGGCAGCAAGTTCGTCATCGAAGACGACGAGGTCTTCCATGGGGTGGGGTTCGCTCGCGCGATGGAGCTCTTGCGTCAAGGTGAGAGCGACCTTGCCAGACGCGAGCTCGGCAAGCTGGGCCTTTTGAAAGACGGCGCCAGCAGTCGCGGGCTCTGGGCGGCGGCGGCTATGTACGCGAGGGCCGGCTTTCCGCAGATTTCGCATTCCTTTCCGCGCGTGCGCGTGTTCGATTGGCTCTCGCACTATCCGGCTGGACGATGGCGCGACGCCTGGGAAATTGCCTACCCGCGCCCTTTTTCCGAGGTCGTCGAGCGCGAGGCCAAGAAAAACGGCATCCCTGCGGCGCTCGCTTACGCCGTCATGCGCGAAGAGTCGGCGTTCGATCCGGAGGCCGTGAGCCCCGCGCGCGCGTTTGGGCTCATGCAGCTCATCATTCCGACCGCCAAGAGGGTGGCCAAAGACGTGGGCATCGCTTGCGACGAAACGCTGCTGTCGCGCCCCGAGACGAACGTCGCGCTC
Source organism: Polyangiaceae bacterium (assembly GCA_035275365.1). Lineage (GTDB taxonomy): Bacteria > Myxococcota_A > Polyangia > Polyangiales > Polyangiaceae > DASWDH01. Next base: position 2,255 of record DATEMX010000529.1, read on the forward strand.
GGGTGTCGCTTCTTGGCCGACCTCCGCGCGCGATTTCCGAGCAATCCTCATCTTGCCATTCCCTCGTACAACGCCGGCCCCGGCGCCCCCATTCGCTGGATCGCCTCGCGCGAGAGCGACGACTTCGACATTTGGGTCGAGCAGATCCCCTTCGAGGAAACGCGTCGCTATACGAAGAAGGTGCTCGCGAGCTTCGCTGCGTATTCGTTCCTCTACGACAAGAACGGCCTCGATGCCGCCGTCAGGTTGCCGCGCATCGCGTCGCAATGAGGGCAACGCCACACTCGGCGTGCGCGCGATCCCTGATTTCGCTGTCGAGCTTGGCGGCTCGGCTGGTTTGGGCTACTGCCTAGTACTACTGCTGCAGACTTTGGCAGGAGCAGATCACGATCGTCCAAAATGGCTGAGACCCAACGTAAAATACGGCGAGGCTGTCGGAACCACCTAGTTTCGGACAGAACGAGCCGCCACCGCTCGCCGCTCGAGCCGA
>DATEMX010000530.1:0-2883 GCA_035275365.1 Polyangiaceae bacterium
CTAGTGCCGCGATTCCATCGAGATGATGGGTGCTTCGCACGCGCGGCGTCGCCGCGCATCGCGGCACTAGATTGGCTTTTCGCTGGGCTTCGCCCAGACCCAAATTCGCTCCGCGAATTTGCTAGTGCATCGTTTCGATCGAAACGATGCACTAGCCTGGCGAGAGCACCTTCAGTGCTACGAGGGCGGCGATGAGCACGGCGACGAGCGACTCGCCGGCGATGAGGCCCGACGCCGTGGCCATGCTGTAGCGTTCGGCCTTGCTCTTGTCGGCGCGCAGGTAAATCCACGCGATGAGCGCGCCCAAGAACATCGAAATGCTGTTCCATGCGGGGACGACCCAGGCGATGCCCACCGCCGCCGCCGAAAGCGTGAATTTCTTCTTGTCGGCTGGCACGAGCTCTTCGACGGTCGCGAGCGCGATGCCCGCGACGCCTCCGATGAGCCCGCCTTCCCTGGCGCCGGCCGGTAGCGCTCCAAGCCCGCTGGCCAAGACCTTGGCGACGCCGGCCCAGATTTGGGCCGCCGGGGCGGGCCATTGATCGCTGCCGATGTCTTCGGGTTTGATGAGCAGCAAGTAGGCCGGCACGACGAAGAGCGTTCCGGCCACCACACCCCAGAGCTGCGCGATGAGTTGTTTTCGTGGGTTGGCGCCGAGGAGGTAGCCGGATTTGAGGTCGGTGAGGAGATCGGCGGCGTGGATCGCGGCGCCGCTCGTGATCGAAGCCGTCATCAAGTTGGTGGTCGTGTTGGCGGGAGCGAGCACGCCGTAGACGAGCTGGGTGATCTTGCCCATCGCTCCTGTGGGCGTGATGTCGGTCTCGCCCGTGGCGCGCGAAGCGACCAAGGCGAGGAAGAACGTAGAGACCACGGCGAGCACGCCCATCCACCAACTAATTTCGAAATAGATGGCGCCGAGGAGCACGCACGCGGTGCCCGACGCCAAGGATCCCCAGAGAAACCAGCTCTGTGGAGCTTCGACGTCTTTGAGCGGGTCGTTCTCTTCGCCGCTCTGGCCGGCGAGGAGCTTGCCGAGGCTTGCGAAGGCGCGAACGATGGTGCGCCAACGCCAGGAGAAGCTCGTGAGACCCGAAGCGACGAGCAAACCGACGCCCGGCCAGAGGGCCCACCTCTGCCTGTAGAAGGCGAGATCGACCCAGCCGTGGTTCAGCACCGAAGGGCCTACGACGGCGTAGCAAACGAGCGCCGAGATCAGCAGCGACACGCCCGCGCGGATGCCCATGATGGCGCCCGCGCCGATCATGATGAGGGAAGGCTCGAAGCCGAGGGTGAGGCGGCTGAAAGGTTGTCCCGCGATCGTCCACGCCGGCATGATGGGATTGCTCGGCAGGTTGAAGGGCATCCATTTGGCGTGGGCCTCGCGAAACCAAGCGACGAGGGCGCCGACGCCGGCCGAGAGGCTGAGCGCCCAAGCTTTTTGCTGTGCGTCGCCGTCGCGGGAGTGCATCGCGGTGAGTGTTTCGGCGGTGGCGATGCCGCTGGGGAAGGGGAGCTGCTCGACGTTGATCTGCTGGCGCTTCATGGGGATGGCCATGAAGACGCCCAAGAACGAGACGGCACCGGCCCAAAGCGAGAGCTCGAGCCATCCGAGCGTGTGTTGGGTGGCCAAGTAAAGAGCGGGGACGGCCGACACGAAAATGGACGACATGTAGCCAGCGGCCGAGGCGACCGACGACATCATGTTGTTCTCGAGGATGGTGAACTCCTTCTCGCGCAGGCGCGGCACGACGACCGACAGGCCCGAGAAGATCGCGTAGGCCAGGATGCAGGCGGTGATGGTGACGCCGAGCGACCAGCCCGTCTTGAACCCTACGTAGAGGTTGGAGAGCGCCATGACGCCGCCGAGGCCCATGCCGGTGATCACCGAGCGCAGCGTGAGTTGGGGAACGCGATCGCCGCGGTAGACGTCCTTGAGCCACCTCCGCGCTTCGCGATCGGCCACTTCTTCGGGTGTCGCCCCGACATTTGCGGGGGGCGCCTCGGCGGGCGGATCGGGGATGCTCATGGGCATCACCACCCTACGAACACGGGGGGGGACGTCAAGCTGCTTGTGGCCGATCGCTCGACCCGAGACTCCAAAGAGAGCTCGCGATTGGCGAACTACATCTGGTTTGGCGCCTCGATCCCCAAGAGGTCGAGCCCCTTGGCGAGCACGTTGGCCGTGAGATCGCAGAGCGAAAGGCGCGACTCGCGGGTGGGGGTGTCTTCGGCCTTGAGCACCGGGCAATGCTCGTAGAAAGCCGTGAAACGGCTGGCGAGGTTGTAGACGTAGGTGCAGAGCTTGTGCGGGTGGAGCGTTTCGGCCACGCCGAAGGCGGCGCTCTGGAAGGCGAGCAAGTCGAGAACGAGCGCGCGCTCGGCCGGCTCCCGAACACGAATTTCGGTGGCGGCCGGCCGACCCTCGGAGCTCGCGATGGCGCGCCGGAAGATGGATCGGATGCGCGCGTGTGCATATTGGAGGTACGGTGCCGTGTTGCCTTCGAAGGCGAGCATGCGATCCCAATCGAAGACGTAGTCTTTCATGCGATCGCTGGCGAGGTCGGCGTATTTGATGGCGCCGATTCCGATCTTGCGGGCGACGTCGCGCCTCGTCGTCTCGTCGAGGTCGGGGTTCTTCTCGCCGATGATGACCATCGCGCGGTCGGCCGCTTCGTCGAGCAGCTCGATGAGCTTGACCGAGTCGCCGCTGCGCGTTTTGAACATCTTCTTGTCGGCTCCGAGCACCGACCCGAACGCAACGTGCTCGGCCCGCACTCCTTCGGCGAGCCATCCGGCGTCTTTCGCCGTGGCGAAGACCATGGCGAGGTGCTGCTGCTGGGGAGCGCCGACGACGTAGAGGATTCGCGTTGCGCCGATGGTCCT
>DATEMX010000531.1:0-2330 GCA_035275365.1 Polyangiaceae bacterium
TCGACTACGTTGCTCTCGCGGCCGCGCCGCTCACCCAGCGCGATCTCGCGATGGACGCTCCGCCCGAACCGAGGGCCAAAGAGACCGGCATCTCGCGTTCGCCCGCGGAACTCAAGGCTGCGCTCGCCAAGCTCGTCGCCATCCCCACGCCCGACCGGCTATTTTATGTGGCCGACGCCATGCGGGCGCCGGTCTCGATGACCGACGAGGAGCTGTTCGATCTCACCGCGATCGACCCCTGGTTTCTCGCGCAGATCCGCCGCATCGTCTCCAGTGAGGCAAGTTTCGACCTTTCGGCCGAGAAGCTCGGCCTCGCCAAACGACTCGGTTTCAGCGACGCGCAGATCGCGGCCCGGACGGGCAGCATCGACGCCGTACGTCAGGCCAAAAAAGCGCACGGCATCAAGCCCGTCTACCGAAAGGTCGACACGTGCGCTGCCGAGTTCGTGGCCCACACGCCTTACCTTTACTCGACGCACGAGACGGAGAACGAAAGCGCGCCGACGGGCCGTCGCAAGGTGATCATCCTCGGCGGTGGTCCCAACCGCATCGGGCAGGGCATCGAGTTCGACTACTGCTGCGTGCACGCGGTCTTCGCGCTGCGCGAGCTCGGGTTCGAGACGGTGATGGTCAATTGCAACCCCGAGACCGTGTCGACCGACTACGACACCTCCGATCGGCTCTATTTCGAGCCGCTGACGTTCGAGGACGTCTTCGCCATCTGCCAAGAGGAGAGCAGCAAGGGCTCCCTCGAGGGCGTCATCGTGCAGTTCGGCGGTCAAACGCCCCTGAAACTCGCCGTGCCCCTGTCAAAGGCCGGAGTGAAGCTGCTCGGTACGAGCGCCGACGCGATCGATCGCGCTGAGGACCGCGAGCGGTTCGACGAGCTCTTGTCGAAGCTCGGCCTGCGCCGTCCTCGCGGCGGCATCGCTCGCGGTGTGGTCGACGCGTTCCGCGTCGCGGGCGAGATCGGATATCCCGTCCTCGTGCGGCCGTCGTACGTGCTCGGCGGCAGGGCCATGATGATCTGTCACTCCGACGCCGATCTCTCGGCTTACGTCGCGCTCGCGGTAGAGGCCGCGCGCGAAGCGGGCACGCAGACGATCCTCGTCGACGAATTTCTCCAGGGGGCCATCGAGGTCGACGTCGATAGCCTGTGCGACGGCACACAGGCGGTCATCGGCGGCGTGATGCAGCACATCGAGGAGGCGGGAGTGCACTCGGGGGATTCCACTAGCGTCCTCCCACCGCACTCGCTGCCCGCGTCGATCGTCACCTCGATCGAAGAGCAAACCCGACAAATCGCGATCGAGCTCGGCGTCGTCGGCTTGATGAACGTCCAGTTCGCCGTGCAAGACGATCGCGTCTACGTGCTCGAGGTCAACCCTCGCGCGTCGCGTACCGTCCCCTTCGTGTCGAAAGCCACGGGCCGCCCTCTCGCGAAGATCGCCGCCAAGGTGATGGCCGGAAAGACGCTCGCCGAGCTCGGCATCGCCGACGCGGTGCCGCCGAAACACGTCTCTGTCAAAGAGTCTGTGTTTCCGTTCGCGAAGTTCCCCGGCGTCGACACGATGCTCGGCCCCGAGATGCGATCGACCGGCGAGGTCATGGGTGTCTCGGGGACGTTCGGTCGAGCCTTCGGCAAGGCGCTGCTCGCGGCCGGCACGAAACTGCCGCGCGAGGGGCGTGCGTTCATCTCCGTGCGGGACGACGACAAGCCCGCGGCGTGCGTCGTCGCGCGACGTCTGCGCGCGCTTGGCTTTTCGATCGTCGCCACGGCCGGTACCGCCAAGGCCCTCGAACGTGCCCAGATCCCGGCCGAAGTCCTGAAGAAGGTGGGCGAGGGGTCGCCTCACGTCGTAGACGCAATTCGCGGCAAAGACATCGCCCTCGTCGTCAACACGACCCAGGGCGCGAAAGAGGTACGCGACAGCTACTCTTTGCGGCGCCACACGCTCCTCGCCAGCATCCCGTACTTCACCACCATGTCGGCCGCGCTTGCCGTGGTGCAAGCGCTCGAGGCGGAAGGGGATGGAACGGACGTAGAGGTGAAGAGCCTCCAGGAATGGCACGACGGGAGTTAGATCCTCTCCAGTTTTTGGTCCGTTCGCGATCACTGCGCTATCATGAACGGGTCGTGACCCGAAAGTATCCGCAAGGCCCGCTCAAGATGGTGCGAGCAGCGAAGGTCGACGAAGAGACGCGCGCGCTTTCGAGGGCCCTCTTGCGCGTCGAGGCGGCAGAGCGCGAGGCCGAGCGTCTCGCCTCCGAGCAGCAAATGCTCGAGCGATCGATCGCCGAGGAGACTTCGGTAGAGCAGCGTCTCTTGG
>DATEMX010000532.1:0-3559 GCA_035275365.1 Polyangiaceae bacterium
GCGATCGGCCGCTTCGGCCTTCGGCTTTTCGTCGTCTGGATTGGCGAGCATGGCGGTGGCCGACGCTGGTGGTTGATGCGCCATCCGCCACCCGCCCACCTCGGCGGAGCTCGACCAAAATTCGACGACGCAAGGCCCCACCAATTCCGACGTTCGTCCGTCGTTCAGCGCCACGTGGGCCGACTCACCTTGCTTGAGCTCGATGCGCAGACCGTCGGTGAGCGCCGTTACTCCCCGAGGACCGTCGACGTGCGGCGCGCCGAGCGCTGGCTTCGTCAGCGCACGGGCCGGCCCGCCGTTCGCCGTTCCAGGCGTGCCGGGCGAATCGTTCGCCGCGCCGAGCGATGGCGCCGTCAAGGCCACGGCTCCGGAGCGCGGCGAGGCCTCGTGCCTCGGAGCGATCTTCCGAGCGACGACGAGCAGCGCCAACCCGAAGGCGGCGCCCATCATCGCGAACATCATCGGCTCGCGCCACCGAGGGGAGGCCAAGGGCTCACTCCGCGCTGCTTCGAATCGCTCTCTCGCGCCCCGCACCACTGCTTCGTCGATCTGGCTGGCCCGCCAAACCGAGATCATCCGGCGGTGACGCGTGGCGGCGATCTGGCAAGCGACGCACTCGGCAAGATGATCGGCGTCGCCGCCCTCGAGCGCATCCTCGTCGCGCGTGGCGTCGAGGATGCGCATTTGAAGCTCAAACTGCAAACAACGGGGCGTCATCGCTCGCTCTCCTCGCCGTCGAGGCGGCAGGCCGCGTCGCCGAAATAGGGATCGTTGGCCAAAATGCGGGTGAGCGCTTTTCGCCCGTCGCGCAGCCGCGAGCGTACCGTTAGCGGATTGGTCTTCATGACGCTTGCGATAGACTCGATGGTTGCGCCTTCGAGGTCGTGAAGGACGACGACGGTGCGGCGTTTAGGGGAAAGCCGCGCCACCGCGGCGCGGAGGCGCAGCGAGCGCTCTTGGTCTTCGAGCGACGCGTCATCGCCGGCGCCGCTCGCCTGAGCTTCGGGCAACTCGCCCCGTTCGGTGAGGGCGAATCGCCTGAGCCACCGGCGATACCAGCGCTCGTGCTTCAGGAGGGTGAGGTAGCAGACGCGGTAGGTCCAGGTGGAGATCTTGGAGCGCCCTTCGAACGACGGTAAGCTACGGATCGCCTGCTCGGCTGCCGTCTGAACCAGGTCGTCGAAGTCGACTCGGCTGCCCGCCAAGCTGCGCATCTGCCTGTACACCAGGGTGAAGATTTCCTGGGACCCGTAACCTTCGGCGGCGGTCACGGCAGTGGGGTGCTCGCCCGATTCGGGCCAGTCGGGCACCTCGTGGAGCCTCGGCACGGGGCCTGAAAAAGTCCTTGAATCGTGGCCGAAGTGCGCGGCGTCGGTCCGGGCATTCACTTGAAAATGAGTACCCTCGGAGGAGGGGGCTGAGCGGCCACGGGAGGGAAAAAGTGGGAGCTCGGACGCTTTTTGGACTGGTAGCGACGGTCGGTGGCGGGGCATGGTGGCCGAGGAATGAGGCTCGGAAGGAGGTGTGCGTTGCGAGGGCGGCAGGGCGCCGAAGCTGCCTTGGTACTGGGCATGCTCGCGACCGGTCGGTCATCTTGGGCCAAAACGGGCGACATCGCCACGCGAGTGGACTGTCCCGCCCTTTCATCCGATGCCCGAGCGGAGTTCGAGGCCCGAGCGCAAGTTGACCTCTCGCTCCGGTCGCGCGGGGGTGATCTTTCCGTCGTCTGCGACGGCTTGCAGGCGCGCGTTCGCTGGCAGCCGCGCGGAGGGGGCATCTACGAGCGTCCCGTGCCACGCGCGCCCGACGCCGCGATTCTGCTCGACACGCTGCTCGTGGCCGTGGCCGACGTCGTCGGCGACGCCAACGCCGCCGAGAAGGTGCTTCCCACCGAAGTCGATGCCGGAACGGAGATCCGAGCCGCGCCCGGCGCCGATCCGGCCAAGAACGGCCAAGACCCTGAGCGCCGTCAACCTTCTGAAGGGCGAGCAGCCGGTTCTCCGGAGGGAGCTTCGCCCGATCGCGCAGAACCGCGCTCGCGCTTTGTAGTCATTCCGAAGACATTCGGTGCGTTGCTCGGGGCCTATGCGGGTCTCCTCACGACGCACGGCACGGGCGCCGTGGGCCCGCACGTGGGCGTGCTCGCGGGGTTTGGCAGCGGCATCGTGGGTACCCTCGTCGGCGAGTACGGCACGGGTTTCGGGGGTAGCTCCGACATTCAAGTCGAGACGCTCGGAGGCGCGCTGCTCGTCGGCAAATGGTGGGGCGAAACCCGAGCTTGGGAAACGGCGGTCGGCGCATCGCTCACCAACGTCAAGGCCAGCGCCTCGAACGATCCGTCGACCGCGGAGTCCAAAACCCTCGTATCCGCCGTCGCGCGCGCGCGTTACGCGCTCGTGCTCGACGGATGGCGATACGCGATCGGGCCCGATGTTCGCCTGACCAACCCCTACCTCGACGTTACGTTCGACGGCAGCGTCGTGTGGAACATTCCCGCGCTAACGGCGGGCCTCACGCTCGACATCACCGCGCGTATCTACGGATCGGCATGGTGAAGCGTTTTCGCGAGTCCGTTGGCGAAAACGTTCCACTCGCGCCGCTCACGACACTCGGCGTAGGTGGTCCGGCGAGGTTCTTCGTCGATGCCGACGACGAAGATGCGCTTCGCGATGCTCTGGCTTGGGCCAACCAAGCCGGTGTCGAGGTAGCTCTTCTCGGAGGTGGAAGTAACGTCCTGGTCGGCGACGCGGGGTTCGGTGGCCTCGTCGTGCGCGTGCGCGTTCGCGGGGTGAAAGAAGTCCCGCCCGAGCGTGACGCGGGCGCCCGCGTCGCGCTCGAGGTCGGCGCCGGCGAGGAACTCGATGCGCTCGTCGCCTCGTGCACCGCCGGCGGGCACGCCGGCATCGAATGTTTGTCCGGCATTCCCGGCTATGTGGGGGCTACGCCCATCCAAAATGTCGGCGCTTACGGCCAAGAGATCGGCGGCGTCGTTTCGCAAGTTCGCGTGATGCGTCGCTCCGATGGATTGCTCGAAACGTTCGACAACGCCGCCTGCCGCTTCTCGTATCGGAGCAGCATCTTCAAGGAGGATCTGCAGGGCATGTACGTCGTCTTGTCGGTCACGCTCGCGCTCGCGCGCGGCGGCGCGCCGACGATTCGCTACCCCGAGCTCGCACGCGAAATCGCGGAGCGCGGCGCCGACGCAACTTCCCTCACGAGCGTACGTGACGTGGTGTTGGCGATTCGCCGCTCCAAATCGATGGTAGTAGACGCCTCCGATCCCAATCACCGCAGCGCGGGGTCCTTCTTCATCAATCCCCTCGTCTCCGACGAAGACGCGGATCGGGTAGCCGATCGCGCGGGTGCGCCCGCGGCGATGCCGCGCTTCGCCGCCGCGGGCGGGAAAGTGAAGCTGTCGGCGGCCTGGCTCATCGAGCGCGCCGGCTTCACGAAGGGCACGAGCGACGGGCGCGTCGGCATCTCCACGCGCCACGCCCTCGCGATCGTGAATCTCGGCGGCGCGACCGCGAGCGAAATCGCTACCTTCGCCAAGCGCATT
>DATEMX010000533.1:0-2415 GCA_035275365.1 Polyangiaceae bacterium
GGTGGCACGTGCCTTGCTGACGCTGCCACCGCCGGGCGACGGGACATCTGAGAGCGCCGTGTCGAGTGCCCTGCCAATCAGCGGTTGTCACTTCAAGGTTGCAGCGCAACTTCGCGCCGGTCGTACGCGTACAAGGCCAACGTCCACGCGCCGGCGAGCACCATCTGCGAGAAAGCGCTCTCATTCGCTCCCGGCGACCGATACGCCACGGTCGAAGACATGGCCAAGGAGCTCGAGCACGCCGCCTCCGATCGATCATCAGCGAAAACGCCTCGCTCGTCGCTTCGGACGATCTCGAGGCGAGACCTCCTCTGGGCTGCTCCGACGTCACGCCCGTGCGTCGAAGCGACACGACCACGCCGCCCGTCGTCAGCGCCGCGCTATCTTCATCAAGTCCCCCCAAGGGCGCGAAGAAGGCCCGCTGGTTGTAGTGGTACGCCTTCCGTTCGAGGAGCCAGAGACCGCCGAGCTTCTGCTCGGGCCTCGGCCAGGTGCGGAGCGCATTGACTCGGCCGGCGCGCGGGCACCAGAGACTCGTGAGTGGCTGAACTACGAACGTCCACGGTGGCGGCCCTCTTGCGGTTGGGGTCGCTCGCGGGACACGCCGAGCAGGGCCTTCAAGAGATCCTGCGCGTTGGCAGCGACATCCTGGGCGCCGAGCGCATCAACTACTGGCGGCTCCGCCCTGAGCCCGCGTCCATCGTGTGCGAGCTCGGCTTCTTGTCGCGAGGACAGCGCTTCGAGCGCGGCTTCGTGCTGCGTGAGGCCGACGCGCACGCCTATTTTACCGAGATTCGCAAGTTGCAGATTCTCGCCGTCGAAGACGCTCCCGGCGATCCGAGGACCAAAGACCTCGTGCGCTACCTCGAGTCACGTCAAATCGCGTCGCTCCTCGACGCGCCCGTCACCCTCGGCAGCTCGCTCGTGGGAATCCTCTGCGCCGAGCATGTCGGCGCGCCGCGCGTCTGGACGGCGCAAGAACAAGAGTTCATCGTTGCCCTCACGCAGATCATTTCTGCGCGACTCGAATCGCGAGCGCGGAGCCACGCCGAGGATCGCGAAAAGCAGGCCGCTCTCCTGGCCGACGTCACCGCCGCTCTGTCGGACACCTTCGATCCCGGGCGCGCAGCCCACCTCGCCGTGCAGCGTGCCTTACCGATCCTCGGCGATCTGGCCACGCTCTCGTCGTTCGACGGAACCACCATCCGACTCGAGGCGAGCGCGCACGTCACGGAGGCGGGTCTATTTCAGCTGAACGAACTCTTGCGTCGGTACCCGCCGACGCGCGAAGGGCCAGGCTTCGCGAGCCTCGTCATCCGCGAGCGCCAATCGCTCTTCGTCCCTTCGATGACGCTCGAGGCGGCCCGCGCCTACGGGCTCGACGACGAGCGCTACGAGTTCGCCTCGTCGCTGCGCGTGCACAGTTTGATCGCCGTTCCGCTCATCGTACGCGGGCAGGTCACGGGCGCCATGGTGTTCGCGACGACGCGCGACCCCTATGGGCAAGAGCAGCTGCAGTTCGCCGAGCTCTACGCCTTGCGCATCGGCACGATGCTGGAAAACGCCCGCCTCTACGAGCAAGCGCGCGACGCCATCCGCGTGCGCGACGAGTTCTTGTCGCTCGCGTCGCACGAGCTGCGAACGCCCATGACGACCCTTCGCCTCTCCGCTCAAGCCCTGGCGCGGCGAGCGGCTGAGTTCTCACCCGGCCTCTTCGCGTCGTTCACCGACCGGATCTTGCGCCAGACCGATCGCCTCGATCGCCTCGCCAAGCGGTTGCTCGACACCTGCGAAATCGGCGAAGGCCCGCCGTCGCTCGATCTCGGCCAAGCCGACATCGTTCGCCTCGTCGACGACGTCACCGCCGCTTTTGCCGAGACGGCGCGGCGCTCAGGCTCGGAGCTCGTCGTCGCCACCGACGAATCACTCATCGGCCGCGTCGACGCCGTTCGCATCGAGCAGGTGATGTGCAACCTTCTCGACAACGCGCTGAAGTTCGGTGCCGGCAGGCCCATCCTCGTCGAGGTGCGCCGGCGTGACGACCGCGCCGTCATTTCGGTGCACGACGGAGGCATGGGCATCGCACCCGTCGACCAGGAGCATTTGTTCGAGCGCTACGAGCGCGCTCCCTCGGCGCGCGGCTTCGGTGGCCTCGGTCTCGGTCTGCACTTGGTGCGCGAGATCGTGCAGGCGCACGGCGGCAACGTCGTCTTGAAGAGCGACGCCGGGGTTGGCGCTACGTTCATCGTCGAGCTACCACTGGGCGGCCCACTCCCGAGAACGACCGCCGAGCACTGCTACCGCCCCAGGGATCCCGCGCCGCCAGCTCCTCATTCCTGAGTGTTTGCAGCCAGATAGCATCGAGGCCGGTACGCCTTGACAAGGAGATCGACGCGAGTATGCTGCGCGTCCCCT
>DATEMX010000534.1:0-5470 GCA_035275365.1 Polyangiaceae bacterium
ACGCTGCTCGCGCGTGAGCGGAAGCGGTTTCGCCCGGGGGCCCGGGTGCCGTCGCGACACCCACGGTTCCGGATCGATCATGATGTCCCCGCTACACCATCTCCAAAACTTCGGCCAAATTTTCGCCGCGCGGTACTAGGCCTCTTCGCCGCGGCGTCGTCGCTTCTTGTAGACGATGCGCAGCGGGACGCCTTCGAAGCCGAACGCCTTGCGAAGCTGATTGGTAAGGTAGCGCTGGTAGCTGAAGTGGATGTGCTCGGGTTCGTTGGTCATCACCACGAACAAAGGTGGCGCGGTCTCGGCCTGCGTGATGAAGAAGAGGCGCGGCGCGCGGGCTCCCATCGTGGGCGGCGGGTGCGTGAGGAGCACCTGCTCGAAGAAGCGATTGAGCGCGCCGGTCGCCACGCGCGAGTGAAACGACGCATTGACGGCATGAACGGTGTCGAGCAAAGCCCCGACGCCGCGGCCCGTCTTGGCCGAAATGGGTACCACCGGCGCCCACGGGACGAAGCTCAGCTTGTCGCGCGCGTTCTCCTCGATGAGCTTCTTGGCTTTGGGATCCAAGAGGTCGGTCTTGTTGACGGCGATGACCACCGAGCGGCCACGATCGACCGCGAGGCCCAAGATCTTCGCGTCTTGCTCGGCGACACCCGCGGCTCCGTCGCAAAGCAGCACGGCGACGTCGCAGCGCTCCATGGCGCGGATCGCTTGGAACACGCTGGCGCCCTCGAGCATGCTCCCTTCTTTGGTGACCTTGCCCTTGCGGCGGATCCCGGCCGTGTCGACGAGCACCATCTTGTGGCCGTTTCGCTCGAACGCGATGTCGATGGCGTCGCGCGTGGTACCGGGCCGGTCGTCGACGAGCATCCGCTCTTGTCCGACGATCCGGTTCATGAGCGACGACTTGCCCGCGTTGGGCTTGCCGATGATGGCGACGCGCGTGGGCCTCGCCGCGCGGGCGGCTCGAGCGGCGAAGGCCTTTTCCTCGGGGGTCTGCCCGGGTGCGTCGTCCTCGTCTTCGTTCGGAGGCGGCTCGTCGCCTTCGTCGCTCGCGGGCAACGCGGCGACGATGGCGGCCTCGAGCTCGCCCATCCCGCGGCCGTGCAGCGCCGAGATGGGAAACACCTTCTTCAGGCCGAGCCGGTAGAGATCGAGCGCTTCGTCCTCGCCGCGCTTCGAATCGGCCTTGTTCGCGGCGTAGATGACGGGCTTGCCCGTGCGCCGCAGCATGGAGACCGCTTCGCGATCGGAATCGACGACGCCCATCGACGCGTCGAACACGCACACCACGACGTCCGCTTCGTTGACGGCGAGGGTGACCTGCTCGCGGATGCGTGCGCCCATGGGATCGTCGTGATCTTTCTCGAAGCCGCCGGTGTCGATGAGCACGTACGCGCGCCCGAGCGCCCACACGTCCGCGTAGTGACGATCGCGCGTAACGCCAGGCTCATCGTGGACGATGGCGACCGGCCTGCCGACCAACCGGTTGAAGAGGCTGCTCTTGCCCACGTTGGGCCTTCCCACCACGGCGACGATCGGGCGGGCGCTCATGGCTCTTTGCCATACCCCAGGTCGTTCAGGCTTTGTTCGGATTCGGTCCAGTCGGGAGAGACCTTCACCCAGAGCGAAAGAAATACCTTTTTGCCGAGCAGCTCTTCGATGCGCGGCCGCGCGGCGCTGCCGATCGCCTTGAGCTTTTCGCCGCCCGCGCCGATGAGGATACGCTTCTGCCCTTCGCGCTCGACGTGAATGGTGGCCTCGATGCGAACGGTGGGCCCCTTCTCGTCGAACCCGGTGATCTCGACCGCCGCCCGGTGGGGGATTTCTTCTTTCGTCGACAGGAGGATCTGCTCGCGGACGAACTCGCCCGCGAAAAATCGAACGGGGCGATCGGTGATTTCGTCTTCCTCGAACCGGCGGGGCTTCTCGGGCAGGAGCTTGGAAATCTCGCTCAAGACGATGTCGATGCCATCTTCCTTGAGCGCCGAAATCGGAACCACGGCCGCGAAGTCGCGCAGCGCGCTGATGTCTTGAAGGAGCGGCAAGAGCACCGATTTGTCTTTGACTTGGTCGATCTTGTTGACGACGAGGATGGTCGGGACGTCCTTGCCGACGTCGGTGAGCAGCGTCGCGTCGCCGGGGTGAACGCCCGTCTTGCCCCTGGGGCCGGCGGCGGTCACGTAGACGACGACGTCGGCCTCGCCGGTAGCCTCGCGGGCCGTGCGGTTCAGCGATCGCCCGAGCCGCGAGTGCGGCTTGTGAATCCCCGGCGTATCGAGGAGCAAGATCTCGACCCCCGGACGATGCACGACGCCGAGAATCCGGTTTCGCGTGGTCTGGGGGACGGGCGACACGATCGCCAGAGCCTGCCCGAGCGCGGCGTTCATCAACGTCGATTTGCCGACGTTCGGGCGACCGACGATGGCTACCGTTCCGCTCCGAAAAGGTCCTTGGGGCTGCTCGCTCACGATCCGCGCACCTTTAGAGTACGGAATGCCTACGGTCGAGGGGATTCGCCCGCCGCCCTTGGACGAAGGCCCACTTTGGACTAAGGTCCCCCGCCGCCTGACCATGAGCCACCCGACCCAAGCTTCCAGCGTTTCCGAGGAAATGGCGGTCCCCGCCCCCCACGGCGAAGAAGAAGCAGCCCGCCCCGTTTCGCCCGTGGCTCCCGTCGTCGAGGCGCGCTGGCTCCGCTTGGCGCCGCTCATCGTTCTCGGCGTCGGCGTCCTTTTCTTCCTGGCGCCCATCGGCAAGAGCGGGATCTGGGATCCGTTCGAGCTCAACGTGGCCGACCTTTCGCGCCGCATCGCGATCAACGTCTTCAAAGCGCAGCTCACGCTCGAAGGCGCCGACAACACAATGCCCAAGCTCGGCGATCTCGGGCGGGGGGAGCTGCCGTTCGACTCGATCGCCATCGGGTTTCGCCTCTTCGGACTCCGCGAATGGTCGGGGCGCTTGCCGCTCGCGCTCTTTGGCCTTTCGGGCGTGGCGTCGCTCTATTGGCTCCTTTCCCGACTCGTCGACAAGCGAGCCGGTCTCTACGCCGCCGTCGTGCTCTCGACCATGCCACTCTACTACATGCACGCGCGCACGATGTTGGGCGACATCGTCACGATGGCGTCGATTTCCATGGCGTTCGCCGGCCTCGGCATCGCCACCTTCGATCGACCCGGCCACCCAGTGTGGCGCAAGGTGGCGTGGGCCGTCGGCCTCTTGGGCATCGTTACGGGTTTCATGTCGCGCGGCCTTTTGGTCGGCGTGGCCATCCCGACGCTCGGCGTGGGGCTCGCGTGGGCGGTGATCATCGGATCATCGCAGCGCAAGATCGAGGTGTTCGGCGAGATCACCGGCGCCATCACGCTCGCGCTCGGAGTCGCCGCGACATGGTTCGGGCTCGGCGCGCTCTCGCGCGCGACGGCGTCGGAGTACTCGGTGTGGCTGGGGGCGCAGGTCGCGAGCCAATCCAAGTTTCCCACCTTCGATCTCGTCGTTCATTACCTCGGTCACTCGCTCTTGCCTTGGAGCGCGTTCGTTCCGTTCGCCGTGGGGAGGCTCTTCCGCACGCCGCCCGCTACCGCTCACCTCGACACCGATGCCGGGATCCGGGCGACGGCGCTGCGGCTCATTGCCATCGTCGGGTCGGCCGTCGGGTTCGGCGTCTACTCGGCCATGGCTCCCAAGGTCGGATACCTCGCCTACGGGGCACCTTGCCTGCTCGCCGCGATCGCCGCCGTTTCGATCCGCGATTTCGAGCTCGACGCCGACGCTTCGCGCGCGCTCGGTGCCGGCGTCGCCATCTTGATGGCGCTGTTCCTTCGCGACTACGTAATGTTTCCCGAAAAAGGTTTGTCGGCCTTCGCGGTCAACGCGGCGACCTTCCCCGACAGCTTCAAAGATCGCGCAAGCTCGCTCATCTTGAAGATGAGCGCCCTGTTCGTCGTCGTCGTGTTTTTTGCTTGGCTCGAAAAGAAGAACCGCCCGTGGTTCGATCGCGAAGACTACCTCACATGGCCGCGTGCGCTCCTCCGCGCGTGGAACGGCGGCTTGGCCTACGCCCTCGCGGCGCTCGAGGTGCTGCTCATCGTCGTCGCCATCGCCCTCTTCGTCGGGCACTCGCTGCTCCACTCGAAGGCCATCGGACAGATGGGCGCGCTCTCCCGCACCGTCCTCATGAACGGCTATTGGGCGCTGCCTCTGCTTTTGTTCCTCCCCGTTTGGGCGATCATGACCGTCCGCGATCTGTTCCGCCTCTTCTTCCACTACACGGGTATCTCACGCGGCATGGCCACGGTGGGCGCCGGTCTCTTGGCGGGGGGCGTTCTGAGCTTCGTCTATTACCCGGCGCTCGCCGCGCAGCTCTCGCCGAAAGAAGTCTTCGAGTCCTACCAGCGGCTTCACGCGCCCGGCGAACAGCTCGGGCTCCTCGGCGTCGGCGGCAAATCGGTTTCGTACTATTCAGGTGGCGACGTCAAGCTCCATTCCGACGTTCAGGCGGCGTTCAACTGGCTCACGTCGACGCCGGATCGTCGATGGCTGGCGGTTCGCAACGAAGATCTCGGTCGCCTCAATTCGCTCTACCGCGCGCGTCCGCAGGCCAAACAAAACTTGCCGGTGCTCGACGGGCGGTCGAGCCAAATCATGCTCGTTTCCAACGTGCTCTTGCCCAACGAGCGCACCGAGAATCCCTACGAGACCATCGTGCTCGATCACGAACCGCCGATCGGCAACCGCGTCGAGGCGAATTTGCAAGACCAGCTCTTGTCGCTCGGCTGGGACGTCACCGACGGCTCGGGCAATCGCGTCGAGTCCGTCGTGCCGGCGCGCAAATACCACTTTCGCCTCTACTACAAAGTGCTGGCGGCGACGCCGGGCGAGTGGGAGACGTTCATTCATATCGACGGCTTCCATCGCCGCTTCAACGGCGACCACAAAACGCTCGGCGGCAAGTACCCGTTCAACCTCTGGCAGATCGGCGACTACATCGTCGACGACTACGAGTTCTCGCTCGAGCCGAACTTCACGTCGGGCAGCTACAACGTCTTCTACGGGCTTTTCGTCGGCGAGACGCGGCTCAAGGTCAAGGCGGGAAAGCACGACGACAACCGCATCGAGGCGGGCTTTCTCCGCGTGCAGTAGTCGCGCGCTCGCTTGACTCGGTGCGTCGTGTTCAAGGAAACGGTGCACCCCGCCGTAGGACCGTGTGTCGGCCCGTTTCTTTTACAACGCGCGGGTCTAGCACTACTGCCGCAGACTTTGGCAGGAGCAGATCACGATCATCCAAAATGGCTGAGACCCAACGTAAAATACGGCGAGGCTGTCGGAATTACCTAGTTCGGACCGAACGAGCCGCCACCCCCTCGCCGCTCGAGCCCAAGAGCACCCAAATCTGCCTGTGCACTGCGCTTCGCTTCGTAGGTCTCCGTGGACTCCGTCCAGTTCCTGGACTCCGTCCACTCCGTCACGGTCA
>DATEMX010000535.1:0-5359 GCA_035275365.1 Polyangiaceae bacterium
CGTTACGCACGGTGGCAACGTGATCGATGTTCACATGGAGGCGGATCGTCACGGGAGCTCGTCGTCCTCTTTCGTCTCCCACAGCGAGTCTTCGGTGGTCGGCGTGGGCAAGAGCTCGCCGTTCGGTCCGTCGCGGCGCACCACGATGGTGCGGCGAGACATGGTATCCGGAGATTCGCGCGCGAAGACGGTGATGACGTTGACCCCAGGTCGCAACGCAACGTCGGCCTCGAGGTTCATCTTCTTGGGATCGGTGCTGGTGCCGTTGCTCTTGTAGAACACCTTGCGCGAGCCCACGAACACGTAGGCGTCGAGGAGGCGCGTTCCGTCGGAGGCAGCGGCGCCGAGCTTGATGTGCCCGTCGCGCGTGGCCAGCGCCGAAGGCGCGAGATCGATCGTAGGCGGGGCGTGACTGTAGAGATCGTCGAACGCGGGGGGCGACGCCGGCTTGCCACCCTCGACGATGTCTTTCGCCGGCACGAACGCGAAGCGACCGTTGCCGAGATCGACCTTCGCGTAATCGCCGACCTTGGCGAGCCGAGCGAGCGACGCGCCTTGCGCGAGCTTGCCGAACGGCCGGCCGTTGGCCTGTGGTTCGTCGAACAAGAGCGCGCCCTGCGGGCCAGCGGTGACGGGGCCCGGCATAGGGGTGAGCTGCGCGGCCGGTTCGATGGGGATCTTGATCTTCTCCGACGCCACTTCGCGCAGATCGCGATCGCCGACGGAGAGTTCGACCTTGGCCTCGTTGTCGGGGAGCTGCTGACCCACGTCGAACGTGAAGGTGACCTTGCGAACCTCGCCGGGCGCCATGCTGGGGACGTCGAACCGGCCGTCGCGCAAGAGCAGCCCGTCGCCGCTCAGGTTGCGGATGTTTGCCTGCGTTTCGTACGAGCGGCCCCGACCCACGTTCTTGATGGTGAGGTACATGGTGACCGCTTCGCCGCGCTGCACGCGCCCGTCGCCGTTGCCGCCGCGGTTGTCGGCGATTTGGTAGGCGTAGGAGAAGACGGGGCGATCGAGACCGTGGATCGTCGTTCGAATCTCGGCGTCGCTCGGGGCGTGCCCGCCGGTAGCGTCGAACTTCACCTTGATGCCGTCGCTTCGCGTGACGGAGTCTTTCGGGATCTTGCAGACGCGCTGCGCGTTGGTGGCCACGGGCGTCGACGTACCTGGCTTGCGCCCTTCGACCTCGCACCAGCCGAGGGGCACGGTGGCGGTCTTCGCTTGGCCGGGGTTGATCTTGCCGAAGATGAGCTCCTTATTGTCGAGAAACGAGTTGTCGCTCTTCGTCGTGGCGCGCAGGCGGAACGCGGGCGCTTTGCCGTTGTTCTTCACCGTCACCTTCAGGGTCATCGGTTCGCCGGCGACGACGTCGGCGCCTTCGCGATCGGTCTCCACCTTGACGTCGAGCTCCTTGGGCGTGGGGCCGAGGTCGGTCGTCGTCGTGTCGGTCCAGTCGACGCTGAGCTTCTGCATGTCGGCGCTGACTTTGTTCCACTCTTCGCGCGAAACTTGGGCGATGTAGTCTTTGGCGGCGTGCACCGCGTCGGGCCGCTTTCCGGCAGGCAGGTGGGTGACGAGTTCGCGCGCGAAGCGGATGGGGAAGTCGGGCGTGAACGTATCTTCCGGGTCGCCCCCGCGCTCACGCATCGCTTGCCGATCGGCCTGCGACAAGTTGTAGCGCACGAGCTCGAGCGGCTTCGAGTCGCGAGCGTGCGAGTTCGATAGGTGCTGCGAAAGGTCGCGCTCGCGTAGCCCTTTGCGCTGCACGTAGATGTCCATTTCGAGCGGATCGACCGTCATCGGGTCGAGCTCGATGTCCGGCGTCACCCCGACGCCTTGAATGGAGACGTCGCCCGGCGTGAGGTACTGCGCGATAGTGAGCTTGAGCGCGGCCTTGTCGGGGGTCACGTCGGGGAAAACGAGCTGCACGCTGCCCTTGCCGAAGGTTTGCTCGCCGACCAAGACGGCGCGGTCGTGATTCTTGAGCGCGCCCGCCACGATTTCGCTGGCGCTCGCCGACGAGCCGCTCACGAGCACGACGAGCGGATACTCGGGCTCGTTGCCCTCGGGGTGAGCCAGCTTCTCTTCACGGCCTTCAGCCATTCCCACGGTGGCCACGAGCACGCCGTCTTTGATCCACTTGTCGGCGATCTTGGCGGCTTGATCGAGCAGACCGCCCGGGTTGCCGCGCAGGTCGAGCACGACGCCGCGCAGCGTACCGGCCTTCTGACGGAACTCGGCGAGCGCGTTGTCGACCTCGCCCGACGAGCCACTCTGGAATTGCTTGAGCCGGATGTAGCCCACGTCGCCCTCGAGCAAACGCGACTCGACGGACTTGACCTGGATACGCTCGCGCACGAGCTCGAACGGTTTGGAGTCTTTCCAGCCCTGCACGTTGTCGCGTCCGTCGCGATGCACCCAAACGGTGACCTTGGTGCCGGGATCGCCGCGCAGGCGCTTCACCGCGTCGTCGAGCGGCATGTTCAGCGTCGACTCATTGTTGATCTTGGTGATCCGATCGAAGCGCAAGAGGCCGGCTTTTCCAGCGGGCGTGCCGGGCATAGGGTTCATGACCGTCAGCATTTGATCACGAATGGAGATGACGATGCCGAGCCCGCCGAACGCGCCGGAGGTGTTGAGGTTCATCTCCTTATAGGCGTCGGGCGAGAGGAAGACCGAGTGCGGGTCGAGGGTGTGCAGCATGCCGTTGCACGCCGCATATTCGACCTCGCGCAGATCGACCTCGGTGCCGCGCAGCTTGTCTTGCACGAACGCGAAGACCTCGCGCAAGCGAGCCGACACGTCCCAAGGGCCCTGCACGTTGTCGACGCGAAACTTCTTCTCGGCCGACTCGACGCGCACGGTGACTTCGCCGCCGCCCTCCTCGTAGAGCACGATGACCTGCGCTACGTCGCGCTGGACGTAGTTGAGCGCAGAGAGGAACATCTCGCGCGGGTGAACGCGCGAAGGGTCGACGTATTTGTCGCGGATCGTCTTCAGCGTTTCGTTGACCGCCTCGAGGCGCGTCAGATCGTAGGGGCCCTTTTGGCCGGGACTGACGGTGACCGCGAGCGCCGGTTCGAGACCGCGCCACAACCCTCCCGCGCGAAACGTGATGGCGAAGTAAGCCGCCAGCGCAAAAGTCCCGAACAGAACGAGGAGTTTCGTGAGACGTTCCCAGAAACGCATAAGGTCGAGTGTATAGGAGGTTTAAAGCTACGCCAGGGGAGAGAGGCTGAGGGAGAGAGACCGATGAGCAGAAACTCGGTCCCCGAAAGCTGGAGTGCGGGCAGAACGGGTCAGCGCGGGGGCGTACTGGATGCTGCGGGCTGCTCGGAGACGCGGACGGAGGGGCGCTTTTCGTCCTGTTTGATCGAGTATCGAACGAGGGCCCGGAGCGCGTCGTTGCGTTGGACATTGCCGAGCACGCTTTTCACGTCCTCGTAGATCGACGGGTCGACGAGGAGCGCTCCCAAGGTGCCCTTGCCGGCCCGAAGGTCGGCCATGATCAGTCGCAAGTCGCTCGTAATCGCCCCGATGTTCTGCGACACCCGCTGAGACTGCTCGTCGCCGCCATAGAGCAAAGAATGGGCGAGGCCGTTGCCCTCGCGAATGCCCCGCAAGGTGGTCGATAGCTCGGCGGCGGCGCCGCCGAAATTCGCCACCGCGTCGCTGCCCTTTTCGCCGTACAGCACTTCGTGAACGAAGCCCGGCCCTTGGTTGACGCGAGCCATCGCCCTCTGAGCCTCGGCGACGGTGCCGTCGATGCTGGACGCGGCGCGGTCGAGCGTGGCAACCAAATGCGAGAGCCGATCGGCTTCGGCGCCGTCGGTGAGGACGCGGTGCATGTAGCCATTGCCCTCGGCCACCTGCTTCAGAATGATGTTCACCGAGCGCACGCTGCCCTTCAAGTTGTCGTGCATCTCCGTGTCGGCGAGAGCCTTTGAGGTGACTTCGAGGTTCGTGAGGATCTGATCGGCGCGCTTGGTCATCGCGCCCACCTCCGAGAAGACGTTGGTGAAGTCGGTCGGGTCGACGCCGCCTATCGAACCGTCGGGCGGAACTTGCGGCGACGAGGGGGAGCCCCCCTCGAGCTCGATCATTTTGTCGCCGAGGAGGCCCTTGTTGGAGATCTTCGCCTTGGTGTCCTGGTGGACGCGCACCGCTTCGTGCTTGGCCACGTGGAGGTCGACGTAGAGGCGATTGTCGGACGGGTTTTCGGCATGGGCGATGCGCGAGACGGTGCCGATGTCGATGCCGCCGAGCCTCACCGGCGCGCCGGTCTTGAGCCCCTGCACGTCGCTGAAGCTCGTGTGGTAGGTGAGCTTGGCGTCGAAGAGCCGTTTCTCGTTGCCGATGAGAAAGATGACGACGCCCGCCACGACGAGCCCCGCGAGCACGAATGCCCCGACTCGGGTCTCCTTGGAAGTGGACATGTCGTCTAATCCTTACAGTAAGCCCTGGATCGCGCCAGCATATCGTTTTCGGGGCCCCACCCCACGCGGCTGCCTTCGCTCGAAAAAACGACGAGTTCGCGAATCGCGAACTCCGGTTTAGCCTCCGAGAAGCGTGGCCACATCTTCGTTGACCGGCGCTCTGCCGTGGATGAAATCCGCCACGCGCTGATCGCCGATGGCCTTGAACTCGTCGGGCGTGCCCTGGGCGACGATGCGGCCCCGGTACACCATGGCGAGGCGGTCGGAGATGGTGAACGCGCTCGCCATGTCGTGTGTCACGACGATGGACGTGATGTTGAGAGCGCGCTTCAAACCCGTGATGAGGTGGTTGATGCGGGTCGTGTTGATTGGGTCGAGGCCCGTCGTGGGCTCGTCGTAGAGGATGACCTCCGGCTGGATGGCGATGGCGCGCGCGAGGCCGACCCTCTTCTTCATGCCGCCGGAGAGGTCCGAGGGTCGCATGTCCTCGATGCCCGGGAGACCCACGAGTCCGAGAGCCCAGGCAACGCGGTCGGCGATCTCCGCCTCGTTCATCTTCTTGTAGAAATGCTCGTGGAGGCCGTAGGCCACGTTGGCGCCCACCGAGATCGAGTCGAAGAGCGCGGCGCCTTGAAAAAGCATCCCGATGCTCTGGCGCAGCCGGCCTAGCTCGTCGCGGCTCTTCTTGGTGATGTCTTCTCCGTGGAAGAGGATGGAACCGTCGTCGACCTTGAGGAGCCCGATGAGCATCTTCAGCATGACGCTCTTGCCGACGCCCGACCCGCCGATGATGGTGAGCGACTCGCCAGCCCGGATGTCGAGGTTCAACCCGTCGTAGATGACCTTCGGGCCGAACGCCTTCTTGACCTTGCGAAACTGAATCAGCGGCTCGGACGCCGGCGTTTTCGGAACGGCCTCTC
>DATEMX010000536.1:0-3362 GCA_035275365.1 Polyangiaceae bacterium
TTGCGAAGCGGAGCGCTCGCGGGCGACGTCCTCGGCGTCGCTGGTTCGGTGGGGCTCGCCGCCGCCGGCTTGGCCGCGCTCCGGGGCGGCGTCGTCGTTCCCGCCCCGGCGCTGAGAGCCTTTCGAAGACCGGTAGCGCGCATCGCCGAAGGGCTCGCCGCGGCGGCCTCGGCGCACGCCGCCATCGACGTATCGGACGGCCTCGCGCTCGATGCCTCGCGGATCGCGAGCGAGAGCGGCGTCGGCGTGGAGCTCGACGTCGACGCCCTGCTGCGCCACGCGGGGCCCGATCTGCTCGCGGCCGCGCTGGCGCTCGGGAAGGACCCCCTCGAGCTCGTGCTCCATGGCGGCGAAGACTACGCGCTCCTCGCCGCCCTCACGCCCGGCACGACCCCGGCTACCTTCGCGGCGATCGGGTGCTTCGTCGACGAAGCCGGTGTCTTCTTACGCAAGAGCGACGGCACACGCGAGGCGCTCGCGGCGCGCGGCTTCGACCACTTTGGTCAGTAGTCGATCTCGATCAGGGCACGACGGCCGATCTTGCCCGAAATGCGAGCGAAGAAATTACCGAGCGCCATCTGCCAGCCGTATTTGCGGCGCAGCGCGGCGTAGCCCCCCTCGACAACGGCGGGATCGGTGACGATCCTGGCCGAGGTGTCGAGCCACTCGCCGCGCACCTTGCCCCGCACGTCGCACGGCGCGATGCGCGCCCGCGACGAATTGCGGAGGCGCTTCACCTTGCCGGCGTCGCCCGCCGAGAAGACGTAGAGCTTGTCGCCCCACGCGGCGAACCACACCGGCGTCTTCACAAGGGCGCCCGTTTTGCGAAACGTCGCGAGGCTCAAATAGTCGTGCTTGTCGAACAGGGCGATCTCGGCTCGCGGCATCAGCGGATCGCTTCTTCCTCGAGGCGCGGGCTCGGGAGGGGCAACTGCACGGAGAAGATGGATCCGCTCGGCAGATTGGCGGAGACGGCGACCTTGCCACCGTGCGCGTCGACGAGCCGCTTCACGATGGAAAGGCCGAGCCCTGTGCCTTCGTGCTCGCGCGTGGACGACGAATCGACCTGATAGAAAGCGTCGAAGATGCGATCACGCTCCTCGGGCGGGATGCCGATGCCGCTGTCGATGACGCGCACCTCGATCATGCGCCGGGACGGCGCGAGCAGGCTGAAGCCAGCTTCATCGCCCGCATCTTCGCTCGTGGCGGCGATGGCCGCCACGAGATGAACGGCACCCCCCGTCGGCGAAAATTTGATGGCGTTGTCGGCCAAATTCACGAAAACTTGGCGCAGGCGCTCGAGATCGCCGGTGACCTTCGGCAGCTTCGGATCGGCGGTGTAGTCGAGCGAGATCGACTTGCGGCGCGCCTTGGGCGCCACCGTGGAGGCGACCTCCGAGAGGAGCTGGGCGATGGCGACGTCGCCCTTGCGGAGCTCGACCGTCCCGCTCTCCAGCTTCGAGAGATCGAGCAGGCTCATGATGAGCTCGAGGAGCTGCCCCCCCTTCTCGTTGATGGTCTGCACGAATTTCTTCTGCTCGTCTCCGAGGGGCCCGGCGATCCCTTCCACCAGCATTTCGCTGTAGCCGATGATCGAAGTGAGCGGGGTGCGTAGCTCGTGCGAGACCACGCCGAGGAAATTGGATTTGAGTCGATCGAGCTCGCGCAGCCGATCGAACGCCTCTTGCAGGCTCGCGTTTTTTTCTTGGAGCTCGCGGTAGCTCTCGCGCACGCTGGAGAGGTGCATTTGCGACGTGAGAAGGGCCTTGTGCCCGCTGAAAAGGATGAGGTCGAGGGTGCGCCGGAGGTGCTCCCCGATGAGCGTGATGGTCTCCGCCTTGGCCCTCGGCATCCGCGGCAGAAGCTCGAGCACTCGCTTCTGATCGGTTCCTGGCTCGGCCTCGGCGAGCGATGCCGGCACGCTGCTCGTCTCGGCCGGAAGGAAGGGCCCGAGCACGACCTTGCCGAGCTTGCGGGAGTCGTAGTCGATCGAAAAAATTCGATACTCTGCGCCGGTGAAGCAGGGGTGCGTGACCTCGTACGAGGTCTTCGGTTCGGCCTTGCGTGCCTCGGCGACGGTCTTCATGCACGCCACGCGCCCGCGCGACATCGATCCCACGTAGCTGCAGATCTCCTGCTCGGTAACGGCCTCGGCGAGCAAGAAGCCGTCGTTCGCGAAGACGCGCAGGGAGATGCCGAACAGCGTTTGCACCGAGCGCGTCAAATCGCCGAGCGCATCGCGATCGACGAGATCTTGCAAGCGCACGTCGAGCGCCAAGGCGAGCGCTTCGGTCGAGTGGTTGGGCGCCCGGAACTCGTCGTCGTTCGCCGTGCGCAGATGGCTCACGTCACGCACCGGCCTTTTTTTCCGCGGTCAGCACGTCGAGCGCACCTCCCAGCGAGGAACGAAGGAGCTGCTCGGCGGGTATCTTCGAGCCGAGCTTTTTGGCGACGTCGGCCACGAGTACCGGCCCCGCCAACCCGAATTTTTCGCGCAGCCGGTGCTCGGCGTCGAGCGAGCTGTACGTGAGGTGGAGTAGCCCGAGGAACGTCTCCAGGACCCCCTTGTTGCTCATGGCCACGGCCGGAAAAACCGGCTCTTTGCCCTTGCGGGCCAGCTCGGCCAGCTCGGCGTCCGAGCGAATGCTCGGCAAGTCGCGCTTGTTGAACTGGATGACGAGCGGCAGCTGCGCCACTTTCATGCCGTTGGCCTTCAAATTCTCGCGTAGATCGACGAACGCGGTCGCGTTGTTCTCCGTTTCCGAGAGCTGCGAATCGGCCACGAAGGCCACGCCGTCGGCTCCCTGGAGGACCAGACGCCGGGTAGAGCCGTGGATGACTTGACCGGGAACCGTGAAGAGCTTGATGCGGATGGAGATGTCGCTCTTCGAGGCGAACGTCAGCGGCAACATGTCGAAGAAGAGCGTGCGATCGTCGCGCGTCTCCAGCGTCATGAGCCTCCCCCGCGATTCGGCCGACGCGAGCAGGTGGAGCGACTGCAAATTGGTCGTTTTGCCGCTCAGCGCGGGCCCGTAGTAAACGAGCTTGATGGTCAGTTCTTTCGCTGCGAAGTCGAATTGCAAGGTTCCTCTTGCTCGGCCTAGCCTCTGCCTCGCCGTTTAGCTTATCGTATCGACCCAGCGGTATCGAGAGGCCGCCCCAGCAGAATGAAAACCACCGCCAAAACCAGCAAAAGCCCGCCCAAAGTCAAAACCAGCCCCAAGGGGGCATCGCCTGGGCCGAAGGAGGGCGCCCTCGCGCCAGCCTTCTCGCTCCCCTCCGACGCCGGGTCGACCATCTCGCTCGCCGACTACAAGGGCAAGTGGGTGGTGCTCTTCTTTTACCCCAAGGACAATACGCCC
>DATEMX010000537.1:0-3716 GCA_035275365.1 Polyangiaceae bacterium
CGTTACGGCGGGCGAATACGTGCGCCCCGATACCCGCGTCGTCACGCTCGTCGACATCGACACGATGCGCCTCGAGTTGACGGTCCCCGAGTCGGCCGTCACGAACATTCACGAGGGCCAGCTCGTCACCTTCCGCGTTGCCAGCTTCGCGAACGAAGACTTCGCGGCGACCATCAAATACGTCGGCCCCGCGCTCCGCAAGGCAAGCCGCGATCTCGTGGTCGAAGCCAGCTTCGACAACAAGGACCGTAGGCTCAAGCCGGGTATGTTCGCCACCGCCCGCGTGGCGCTCGGCACCTTCGACGCCCCGGTGGTGCCGAAGGCGTCGCTCCGCGAGGCGGGCTCGACCAAGCACCTCTTCGTGGTGGCGTCGAACAAGCTCGAAGAGCGCATCATCGAGCCCGGCGACGAGCTCGACGGCAACGTCGTCGTCCTCAAGGGCGTCACGAACGGCGAGAAGATCGTCGCGCGTGTAGGCAGCGAACACAAGGACGGGCTGGCCGTCGAGTGACGCGCTCGCAACCAGGAGATCTCGTTCCATGCAATGGCTAGCGAAAATCAGCGTCAAGCGGCCCGTCTTCGCGACCGTCCTCATCCTCTTCATCTGCGTCATCGGCGCGACGGGTTATTTCCAGCTCGGCGTCGACCGCTTCCCCAAGGTCGACTTCCCCGCGGTCGTCGTCATCACGCGCCTTCCGGGCGCGGCTCCTGGAGAGATCGAGACCGAGCTCACCGACAAGATCGAAGAGGCGGTCAACACCATCAGCGGGCTCGACGAGCTTCGCTCGATCTCGAGCGAAGGTGTTTCGCAGGTCTTCGTGCAGTTCAAGCTGGACAAGGACATCGACGTGGCCGCGCAAGAAGTGCGCGACCACGTGAGCCGCGTCTTGCCGCTTTTGCCGAAGGACATCGGCTCGCCCGTCGTCGCCAAGATGGACCCCGACGCCTCGCCGGTGCTCTACGTCACCGTGAACTCCGACAAGCCCATCCGCGAGGTGACCGAGGTCGCCGACAAGCAGATTCGCCGCCAGATCGAGAACATCACCGGCGTCGGCCAAGTGCTCCTCTTGGGCGGGTCCAAGCGCCAGATCAACGTGTGGCTCGATCCGGTCAAGCTCCGCGGCGTCGGCATCACGGCCGCCGAGGTGCAGCGCGCCATCGGCCTGCAGAACATCACGACGCCGGGCGGCCAAGTCGACACCGGACCCGAGCAGCTCACGCTGCGCATCCGTGGTCGCGCCGAGAGCGCCGCCGCCTTGGGCGCTCTCGTAGTCTCGCACCGCGACGGCCACCCCATCCGCGTCGAAGACCTCGCGCGCATCGAAGACGGCAAAGAGCAGGCCGATACCGCGGCCATTCGCGACGGCGTGCCGGCGATCGTCCTCGCCATCCAGAAGCAATCGGGGTCCAACACGGTGGCAGTCATCGACGCCGTCCGCGAGCGCCTCGCGGAGGTCACCGATCTTTTGCCGGCCGGCTACACGCTCAGCATCGTGCGCGACAACTCGGGCACCATCCGCACCAGCATCGACGCGGTGAAAGAGCACCTCGTGCTCGGCGGTCTCTTCGCCGCTGCCGTCGTGCTCATCTTCCTCGGCAACCTGCGCAGCACGATCATCGCCGCCATCGCCATCCCGGTCTCGATCATCGGGACGTTCGCGCTCATGTGGGTCCAGGGCTTTACGCTCAACACCATCACCCTGCTCGCGCTCGCGCTCGCCGTCGGCATCGTCATCGACGACGCCATCGTCGTGCTCGAGAACATCTACCGGTTCATCCACGAGAAGGGCTACAAACCGTTCCCCGCCGCCATCCTCGCCACCAAAGAAATCGGCCTCGCCGTGCTGGCGACGACGCTCTCCCTCATCGCGGTGTTCTTGCCGGTCGCGTTCATGGGCGGCATCGTCGGTCGCTTCTTGAAGAGCTTCGGCCTCACGATGGCGTTTGCCATCGGCGTGTCGCTGCTCGTGAGCTTCACCCTGACGCCCATGCTCTCGGCCCGCTGGCTCAAGGCGCAGCGCCCCCTCCGGCACGACGGCGAAGGCGCCCCGAAGAAGCTCCTCCTCGAGCGCGTCGTCGACTGGTTCTACATGCCCGTCGAGCGCACCTACGTGGCCATCCTCGCGTGGGTCATGAACCACCGCTGGGTCGTGGTGACCGCTTCGGTGCTCGCCCTCGTGTCCGTCGTTCCCCTCATGAAGGCGGTCAACAAGGGCTTCTTGCCGAAGAGCGACGAGGCGCAGTTCGAGGTCCAGGTCCGCGCGCCCGAAGGCACGAGCCTCGAGTCGACCAAGATCATCGGTGAGCGCATCGCCCGCGACGTGCACCGCATGTCCGGCGTCGAATCGACGCTCGTCACCATCGGCGACACCGAGCAGCGCACGCCCAATTTCGCGCGCATCTACGTGAAGATGTCGAACCCCGACCAGCGCGATTTCAGCCAAGACGAGATGATGGACAAGGTCCGGCGGGAGGTGGTCGGCAAGCAGCCGAAAGAGCTGCGCGTGAAGGTCTCCGAGGTGCCCATGTTCTCGGGCGGCGGCGCCCAGGCGACCATCTCGTACATCATGAGCGGGCCCGACCTCGCCGACCTGCAAATCTACGCCGACAAAGCGGTGAAGGAGCTCGCCAAGGTTCCCGGTGCCGCCGACGTCGATAGCACGCTCGTCGAGGGCAAGCCGGAAATCTCGGTGCGCATCAACCGCGAAAAAGCGGCCGACCTCGGCGTACAGGTGGCCGACTTGGCAGGCGCTCTCCGGCTTCTCGTGGGTGGGCTCAAGGTGTCGACCTACGAGGAAAAGGGCGAGCAATACGAGGTGCGCGTGCGCGCGGAAGAGAGCTACCGCGCCAACATCGACGGGCTCGCGCTCATGACCGTTCCTTCGTCGAAGCTCGGCTCGGTGCCGCTGCTCGACGTCGTCGAGCTCGATCGCTCGACGGGCCCCTCCGAGATCAACCGGCTGAACCGCCGGCGCCAGGTGACCCTGCTCGCCAACGTGAAGCCCGGCTTCTCCGAGGGTGCCGTGACCGACGGGCTCACCAAGATCCTGAAGGATTTGAACCTGCCGAGCGGTTACACGGCGCAGCCCATCGGCCGCACTAAAGAGATGGGGCGCGCTGCACAAGGCTTCTTGGTCGCCTTCGGCCTCTCGTTCATCTTCATGTACCTCATCCTTGCGGCCCAGCTCGAGTCGTGGCTGCACCCCATCACGATCCTCCTGTGCTTGCCGCTCACGCTGCCGTTCGCGCTGGTGTCGCTCATCCTGTTCAAGCAGGCGCTCGACATCTATTCGATGCTCGGGCTGCTCGTGCTCTTCGGCGTGGTCAAGAAGAACTCGATTCTACAGATCGACCACACCAACGCGCTCCGGGCGCAGGGGATGGCGCGCCTTCCGGCGATTCTGGCGGCCAATCGAGATCGGCTGCGCCCGATCTTGATGACCACCCTAGCCTTCGTGGCGGGAATGGCGCCGCTCATGCTCTCGTCAGGCGTAGGCGCCGGCTTCAACAAAGCCACTGCCGGTGTCGTCATCGGCGGCCAGACGTTGTCCTTGCTGCTCACCCTCTTGGCTACTCCCGTGGCGTATTCGCTCTTCGACGACGCCAGCCAATGGTTCGCGCGCAGGTTCGCCAAGAAGACCGACGACGACGGCGCGAGCGAGATCGACTCGCTCGACGCGCTGCCGCGGCCGAGCCAAACGGCCGTCGCTCACTAA
>DATEMX010000538.1:0-3049 GCA_035275365.1 Polyangiaceae bacterium
CGGCTCCCGGCGTCGTCAAAAAGGGCAAGGGCAAAAAGCGCGAAAAGTCGAAGGAAAAGATCTTGGCCAAGGCCGCCAAGAAGGCCGCCAAGAAAGCCGCGCGCCAGGCCGAGCGACGCGCTCGAGCAGAGAACAACAACCGAGCCGCCCGCAACGCCCTCGTCGCACGCGAAGCCAAACGCGCCAGGCCTGTTGTCGACCAAGTCGCCAGCAACGCAAGTAACAGAGAATCTCGCAAGAGAGCC
Source organism: Polyangiaceae bacterium (assembly GCA_035275365.1). Lineage (GTDB taxonomy): Bacteria > Myxococcota_A > Polyangia > Polyangiales > Polyangiaceae > DASWDH01. Next base: position 246 of record DATEMX010000538.1, read on the forward strand.
CTCGAAAGCTCGCCGAAATCGACCGCCTCCGTGCCTTCGAAGATCCAGCCCGCGGCCACGAGCACCCTCAATGCTTATCTGATGGTGTCCGGCGTCATCGCCGTCTTGGCGACGCTCGGTTGGTTCTTCTGGCCGCGCTGACCGGCGTCACGCGCGCCGGCGAATGCGCGCGGCGAGGGGCGAAGCAGCGCGTAGCGTAATGACCGGCTCGAGCCCCACCCGATCGGCCGCGAGCTCCACGGAGACCTGTTGCGCCAACAGCGCCAGCACGAGCTGCCCCTCGATCATGGCAAAGTGATTGCCGACACACACGCGCGGCCCCGCGGCGAAAGGAAGAAACGCGTGGCGCGGCAGTGCGCGCTCGCAATCGGGCAAAAAGCGATCGGGAAGGAAGCGCTCGGGCTCGTCGTAGATGTCGGGCCTCCGGTGGAGCGCCCAAACGTTGACCACGACGTTTTGGCCGGCGAAGACGGTGTGCTTGCCGCACGGAACGTCGCGCACCGCCGTGCGGCCGAAGACGTAGGCCGGCGGGTAGAGACGCAGCGTTTCCTTGAAAACGCGAAGCGGGTACGCCAATTTCGGCAGATCGGACGTCGCCGGTTGCCTTCCGCCGAGGCACTGATCGACCTCTTCGACGAGGCGCGAACGGGCCTCCGCGTTCTGGGAGAGAAGGACGAGCGCCCACACCAGGGCGTTCGCGCTCGTCTCGTGCCCAGCAAAGAGAAACGTGATGACTTCGTCGCGAAGCTGCTCGTCGGTCATACCGGCACCCGATTCGTCGCGCGCTCCCATCAAAGCCGACAAGATGTCGCCCGCGTCTTGTTGCGACGCGTGTCGCTCGGCGATGATCGCTTCGACCGCCGCATGCAGCGTCGCCATCGATCGTTGCATTCGCCGATGGCGCGGAACGGGCCAGTGGTAGGGCCAATGAAGGAAGCTCACGGATTCGTCGACGACCCACCGGCTCGCTTCGACGAACGCTTGACCGATGGCAAGGACGCGCGGACCGACGTCGGTGCTGAAGAGCGTCCTGCACGCGATGTCGAGCGTGAGGCGGTGGAGCTCCGCTCCCAGATCGATGGTTTCGCCGTCGCGCCACGCCCCGATTCGGCGCTTGGCTACTTCGACCATCGTATTGGCGTATGCCGCGATCCGAGCGGGCGTGAACGAGGGCGCGGTCAACCGGCGCTGCCGCTTGTGGAGATCGTCTTCGCTCGTGACGAGGCCTTTGCCCAAAAGGCGCTCGAGAAAGCCGTAGTTGGAGGATTTGTGAAAGTCGTAGGCCCGCTCGACGAGCACGGTCTGGAGGATCTCGGGGTCGACGACGAAGACCGGGCAGCGCGGACCCAATCGTGCGACCACTGCCGGCCCGAGTGATTGCACGCGTTCGAGAAACGCCAACCTGTCGCGCTTGATCGCGGGGAGATGACCGACGAGGGGCAAGCCGCCAGGAAGGACGGGAATGCTGGCATCGATCGCATGCATGCCCTCGGTGCTAACACAGTCGGCGCCTGAGGCCGATAGACAGCGAGAGCCGCAGCGGCGCTAAGGGACGGCAAAGGGGTCCGCCAAGATCGCGCGCGTGAAGCTCGCGCGCAGATAAAAGCCGCGCGGTACCGTCTCGATCCATTCGCCCTCGCCTCCCAACGAAACGGCGCGGACCCGACCCGTGGCAGCTTTGGGGCGCACCTGCAACCAGCGGCCACTCCGCGCGGTGAGTGACTCGACCCGCCCGACGGCGATGAGCCCCATGGCTTCGTCGAAGTCTTGCGCGAGGATAGCTTCTTGCTCGGCTGTCGGCCGCCAGAAGAGCGGCGCCCCGATGCTGCGCTCTCGGGGATCGTCTTCGGTGGAGATCGGGACGAAGAGGACGTGCTGGAGCTTGGCGCGAACCGACGACGTGAACCACTCGGCCCGGTCGGCGTCGCCGAGCGAGATGCTGCTCACGAAGGTCGACTCACGCGGATGGCCTGCAGCATCGACGGGTATGGTCTTCAGCTCGACGCCGAGAGAGGGAAAGTCGGGGATCGCCGCGGACCCCGCCCTTGCCCCGAGCGCCTTCTCGACGAGGCCCCCGACTTTGCCCTTGCCCCGCACACCCACCGGCGGTGGAGGTAGGTGCAAGAGGGCCGCCAGCTCGGCCACGCGCTTGCCGGCGATGAAGGCAGCGCGCTCGCGCAGCTCGGCTTCGCTCTGGGGGGGTGGGATGATCACGAGGACCGATAGATCTTCGGCGGCCGCCGCCCGTCAAGAGCTGGAACGGAGGCAACGGGCATGTGGGTAAAATGGATCGATCCGCACACGCGCCGCAGCGTCGCGCTGGCGGCCGTCGTACTCAGCGTTACCGGGCTCGTCTTGGCCGATCGGGGGGGCCGCCCGACGCAGGGACCCACGATCGCAACGGGAGTCGATGATCCGACGCCCGTGGCAACGTCGACACAGGCGTCGTTCAATGGGCGCGGAGCGAGTGGAAGGTTCGCGCTAAGCCACGGCCGACTGCTCGCCTCGGGGACCCGGCCGATGTACGTGGAGCTTCGCGTGCGGCCGAACGAGCCGAGCGAAACCCGGGTCGCGCGCGCGCCCGTGGCCATGGTTTTGGTGATCGACACCTCCGGCTCGATGGCAGGCCGCAAGATCGAAGACGCACGACGTGCGGCGGCGGCGCTGCTCGACGAAATGCAGCCCGACGACATGGTGAGCGTGGTGAGGTTCGCGTCGCAGGCCGACGTGCTCGTGCCTCTCGGCCGCGTGGCCGACATTCGCGGCGAGGCCCGCCGCCAGATCGAAGGGCTGCGCGCGCAAGG
>DATEMX010000539.1:0-8550 GCA_035275365.1 Polyangiaceae bacterium
GCGATCGGAAACCGTGACCTCGTCGCTCACGTGGACGTAGACGCCGGGGACCATGTCGCTATCCATCCCGATTTTCTCGCGTAGCTCGAGATAGAAATGCTTGGCCGGGTTCTTTTTGCCCCCCCCTTGGGGCGTCGTGAAGGTTCGCGTCGTCTTGGCCATCGGGATTTGCAAGGCTTGAATGCCGTTGCACGCCTTCTCGATGGGGAGCAGCGTATACGTTCCGCTCGACCGCACGCGCACGGCGTTGCAGCCCGACAGGTAGCCCGCGTACCACTTTTCAAAGGCGGGTGCGTCGTTGTCGCCGTCGCCCATGACGGCATAGGCGTCGCCATATTCTTTCGTCGTACACTTCGAGAGGTCATCGTCCATGGGCGTGCCCGCGCATTTCAAGCTCGACGTGTGGGGCCAGCCGAAGTTGTGGCCGAGCTCTTCAGCCGGGCCGCTCGCAAAGGTAATGTTGTTGAGCCAGATGTCGGACAAGTGCTTGGCGGCGGTGCCTTGGATGCCCCAGCCAGGACCGCAGCTCTGCTTGGCTCCGTAGTAGAAGATGTAGTGGTCGTAGTCGCCGCCGACTTTGGCGCGCATCGCGTCGGCCAGGCCGTCGTAGTCACCATTGAGGCACGGATTGCCGCTCCATGGGAAGGGTCCGAAGAAATCCATCGTCGTTCGGACGGCGCCGTACGATATCGCGTCGTAGTACTGCGCCATCGAGAGCCCCGGCGCCTTGTCGCTGAAGAGCGGACCCGTGTTGCTGCGGCTGGCAAAGACGCGCGTTAGATCTTCTTTGGTCTTCGTCACCCCCGTTTGATTGATGTCGACCAGCACGGTGGCGATCGACGGGCTCACCGGCATCGCGTTGAGGAGCGGCGACGACAGCGAGCCCTCATTGCCCGGCACCTGTTCGTAGTGCGCTACGTCGAACCGTGCGCCTTCCCTCCTTCCCCAGACGCGAAGGTGCGCGCGCGGCTGCAGATCGTCGGGGACCGTGTCGAAGCGCAAATGCACCCGGTCGTTCGAGCCATCGACGCGCAACACTCGATCGATCCGAGCATCCGCCTCGGTTGCGTCGTGACCCACGACGATCACGAGCTCTCCGCGCAGCGCCCCCGACGCTTCGTGACCGTCGTCCGTTGCAGGGGCCGAACATGCGGCCAGCATCGCCACGCCTGCAATCGTCGCGAGTCGACCGAGCCTTCGAATACCGATAGCAATAGAAACGACAGACACGTACGTCTCCTCGGCGGTTTCAGCAACCGCAGATCTTTTTACTCGTGTTGCTGGGTGACGGTTCGGTTGAAGATCCAACGCCACAAATAGACGCACAGAAGACGCACAGCAAGACAACCACATTAGCCTATGGTTGCCGAGACCGGTAACGGCAGGCCACCGAAATAGTCAGGGACCTCTTTCAGAGGCCCCTCGCCGCCGCGACAGAGCTCGACGCCGCGATGGAGGATGGCGCACAACAACATGAATATTCACGTGAGCTGCGATGAGGAGCGCTCGGAGCGCGACGCGCGACACGATCTATCCGACCGTGCGCCGTCTGCGTCTACGCGTGAGGAGCGCGAGCCCGCCGAGAACGACGGCGCTCGGTCCGGCGCTGGGTGAACGGGCTCCCATTCGGCAGCCACATTCGCCGGCGATCTCACCGGCCGAAGCGGCGGGGCGTGTCGCGGCGGCGTCGATCGAGGTGCCGGCGGCATCGGGCGGTTCGGCGGCATCGGGCTCGACAGCGCGCGCATCGGTGGCATCGGGCTCGGCAGCGTGGGCTTCGGGCCTTGCATCGTTGACCGGGGCGGCGGCGTCACCTACGACAGCGCCGTCGCGCGGGCCACTAGCCCCGTCGACCGTGCTTCCGCTGTCCAAGACCGCCGTGCCGCCGTCTGGCGCGACCACGACCACGCCGGAGCACGACGATGCCGGCGGGCCGGGCAGCTCGAGCTGGGTGCCGTCGTCGCAGGTGCTGGGCCCGAGATCGGTCGGAAGCGTGACGGTGACGCTCGCGTGCTCGGCGTCGAGCGCGTCGATGGTGAACGAAACACCTCCGCCGGGCTCGACGTATTTTTGGCCGAGCGTCAGACCGTCTTGCGTCTTCGTGGCGGGATTCATGTCGAGAATGATGCTCCGAGCACAGGTGCGATCGGGAACCGTAACCTCGTCACTCACGTGGACGTAGACGCCGGGGACCATGTCGCTATCCATCCCGATCTTCTCGCGTAGCTCGAGATAGAAATGCTTCGCCGGGTTCTTTTTGTTCCCCCCCTGGGGCGTGGTGAAGGTTCGCGTCGTCTTGGCCATCGGGATTTGCAAGGCTTGAATGCCGTTGCACGCCTTCTCGATGGGGAGCAGGGTATAGGTTCCGCTCGACCGCACGCGCACGGCGTTGCAGCCCGACAGGTAGCGCGCGTACCACTTCTCAAAGGCGGGCGCGTCGTTGTCGCCGCCGCCCATGACGGCATAGGCGTCGCCATATTCGTCCGTCGTACACTTCGAAAGGTCGTCGGCCATGGGCATGCCCGCGCATTTCAAGCTCGACGTGTGGGGCCAGCCGAAGTTGTGGCCGAGCTCTTCGGCCGGGCCGCTCGCAAAGGTAATGTCGTTGAGCCAGATGTCGGACAAGTGCTCGGCGGCGGTGCCTTGGGAGCCCCAACCAGCATCGCAGTTCTGCTCGGCTCCGTAGTAGAAGACGTAGTGGTCGTAGTCGCCGCCGACTTTGGCGCGCATCGCGTCGGCCAGGCCCTCGTAGTCACCGTCGAGGCATGGATTGCCGCTCCATGGGAAGGGTCCGAAGAAATCCATCGTCGTTCGGACGGCGCCGTACGACATCGCGTCGTAGTACTGCGCCATCGAGAGCCCCGGCGCCTTGTCGCTGAAGAGCGGACCCGTGTTGCTGCGGCTGGCAAAGACGCGCGTGAGATCCGCTTTCGTCTTCGTCACCCCCGTTTGATTGATGTCGACCAGCACGGTGGCGATCGACGGACTCACCGGCGTCGCGCTGAGGAGCGGCGACGACAGCGAGCCCTCATTGCCCGGCACCTGTTCGTAGTGCGTTACGTCGAACCGTGCGCCTTCCCTCCTTCCCCAAACGCGAAGGTGCGCACGCGGCTGCAGATCGTCGGGGACCGTGTCGAAGCGCAAATGCACGCGGTCGTTCGAGCCATCGACGCGTAGCGTGTGCTCGATCCGACCGTCTGCCTCGGTTTTGCCGTGAACCGCGGTGATCACGAGCTCGCCGCGCAGCGCGCCCGACGCTTCGTGACCGTCGTCCGTTGCGGGGGCCGAACATGCGGCCAGCATCGCCACACCTGCGATCGTCGCGAGTCGACCGAGCCTTCGAATACCGACAGCGATAGAAACGACAGACACGCACGCCTCCTCGGCGGTTTCAGCGACCGCAGATCTTTTCACTCAGGTTGCTGGGCGACGCTTCGGTTGAAGATCCAACGCCACAGCAAGACAACCTATGGTTGCCGAGACCGGTAACGGCAGGCCACCGAAATAGTCAGGGTCCTCTTTCAGAGGCCCCTCGCCGCCGCGACAGAGCCCGACGCCGCGATGCCGGGATGTCCGGCGCCGATTCAAGTAGGCTTCAGGCTCCCCCGCCGAGTATAAAGGATCGATCAGGCGGGGAACGGGGGATGGGCACTTTCGCATTCGACGTCACTTCCGAACCGGGCATCATCCGGATGGTCCTCAAAGGAACGTTTGGCGTCACCGAGATGCGCAAGTTCGTGGTCGCACACAATCGGGCCGTCGATTCAATGGGCCAGCAACCGTATCGAGTGTGGGTCGACATTCGAGAGCTTCTCCCCATCTCCCCGGAATGCACCGAAATCATGGAGGAAGCAAAGCGCTATAGTGCCGCTCGCCCCAACTTCCGAGGCAGCGCGGTCTTCGTCGCGAGTGCGACGGTCGCGCTGCAGCACCGGCGCACGTCGGTATCCGGTGGCGTCATGGGATCGGAGCTGATTTCGAACGACGAGGCCGAGCTTCGGGAGCACCTCGCGACGGTGAATCGCTTCACCTAGTGCCACTTGGCCAAAGTCGTGCCCCGACTTTGGCCAAGCCCGCGCTTCGCGCGGAGGCGGCTCGCCGCCCGGCACTATCCCTTGGTCTCCGGGGGCTTCGCCCCCGCCCCGCCGGAGCAAGTCCGGAAGGGCTCCGCCCACCTCCCTTCGGGAGGCCCACCCCCACGGCACCTCCGGCGCCGATCTACCTGCTTCTCGATGCTCTCGAATCTGGGGGCCAAATTTTCGCCGCGCGACACTAGTCTCGACAAGGCAGCTATCGCTGCCGAGCTCGAACGAATCACGAAATCGTTGGGCTGACGCGGCGGCGCGCGACGATCAGCGCCGTCAACGCGGTCGGGGCGGGCGGCAGCGTTCGGACCTCGACGAAGCCTTGGGCGCGCAAGATCGCCTCGACGTCCGCGGGCGTCGTCACGAATCCGCCGAACATCGCTGTCCGAAGGCGCGCCAGGGACGCGGCCAAGGGATCAGCGCTCGGCGTCATGCTCGGCACGAGCGCCCAGCCGCCCGGACGAAGCGCGCGGTGCACGCGCTGGGCGACGACAGGGATCGCTTGCTCCGGCATGAAGATGCTCGGAATCCACGCCAAGTCGAACGCGTCTACGTCGCGTAGGTCCTCTCCGGCCTGCTCGCGAAGCTCGATGCGGGCGTCGAGCCCCGCCGCGCGCACGTGCTCGCGCGCGCTCGCGAGCGCGATGCCCCACGGATCGATCCCGACAATGTGAAGCGACGGAAAGGTGCGCGCCATCTCGATGGACATCGCGGCGACGCCGACGCCGACGTCGAGGAACGTCGCGGCACCGCTGTCGAACCGATCCGTGAGCCCTTCGAGGTTCGCGGCGATCGCGCTCTTCAGGCGGTGCGGAAATCCCGCAGAGACGTCGCCCGCCGCGTCGAGCAACTCGGGCTCTTGGTGCCGCCATCCTGATCCTCGTGAGGCCGCGAAGAGGAGCTTGGCGTTGGTGAGCGTGAACGCGCGGATCTCGCCCAAGATGGGCCGGAGATCGACCGCGGTCGCTCCGTCGAGCCCCTCGACGCCGAGCGCCGCGACGACCTCGTCGACGTGGGGCTTTATCTCGGCGCCGAGCGGCACCCCGCTCGCACGCGCATCGAGCGCGGCGCCTAGCGCGGCGAGCGCGTTGGCCGAAGCGCTGAGCCGGGAGACGATCTCGCGAAGGGACTCTAGTGCCATGGATATCTCGCTCTCTTGCGCCGCGTTCGTCGCGGCAGCATGCAAGGCATCCTGCGCCCGCGCGGCGGCGAAGGCGATTCCCCGACGCCGCCCATGGCTGTGCAAATATGCACAGCCAACCGGCGAGCGGCGTATCATGCCCTGCATGGCGCTCGACTGGGATGATTTCCGGTACTTCCTGCGCGCCGCCGAAGCCAAAACGCTCGCGGGCGCCGCGCGGGCCATGGGCACCCGGCACACGACGATCGGCCGGAGGCTGTCCGCGCTCGAGCGTTCACTCGGTGCAGCGCTGTTCTTTCGGGGGCCGGACGGGCTGCGGTTGACACCGGTGGGAGCGAAGCTCTTGCCGCGCGTCTCCGAGGTCGAGCGCGCCATGCTCGCCATCAAAGACCTCGTCCTCACGGCGAAGGCGCGCGTCCGCTTGGCCGTGCCCTCCGGGTTCACCGCGTTCTTCGCGACACGCCTCGCCAAGCTCGCGAGGGAGCACCCGGACTTGTCGCTCGAGCTCGTGAGCGGATCGCGCCCGGTCGATCTCAAAGCGGGAGAGGCCGATCTCGCGATCCGCAGCGGCCCGGTCGCCGATGAAGACCTCGTCACGCGCAAGCTGTGCGAGTCCGGATTTTCGCTCTACGCGTCGGCGACGTACCTGGCACAGCGGCCAGCGCCCCGCGATCCGGACGATCTGACAGGGCACGATGTGATCGGCTACGACGCGAGCCTCGCTGCGGTCCCCGCGGGGAAATGGCTCGAGGCGCGCACGGTCAAGGCGAAGGTCGTGCTCCGCAGCCGCGAGATGACAGACATGCTCGCCGCGGCGCTCGGTGGCGTCGGCCTCGCCGTTCTGCCCTGCAGCCTCGGCGACGTGGAGCCGGGGCTCCGGCGGCTCACGACCAACGTCGTCGCGACGCAAGCCCTCTGCCTCATCTATCGCAAGGAGGCGCGCCTCTCGAAGAACGTGCGCGCCGTCATCCGTTTCGTGGTGGAAGTCATGAAGGAGCACGCCGACCGGATCAGCGGCGTTCGGGCCAAACGATGAGCACCTATCTCGACGGCCAAACATCACGAACCGCAAGACCGCGGCCGCGAGCCGCGTGTGGCCGGTGCACGTGCCCCAGGAGACTCTTCGCGCCATGGCCGGGGTACGGGTTACGTACTGACCGGTCACATCGGGACGGCCCTACTCGCCGCTGCCCCGCGCGGAGGATGGGCTCAAGAAGTTTCCCTGGGCGCCGTAGGCGATACCGAGGTGGCGTCAGCTCCGCCGCCCTTGGAAGAAGATGTCTGCCTCTCTTGAACGAGTCCGGCTCGCGTTCATCGTCGGCGTTGCCCTGGTGGGGTGTCGGCATTCGTCGCCACCAGCGGAATCGCCGGCAGAGCGAGCACCGGTGGCTACACCGGCACCTGTCGACCCAAGTCCGCCACCCAAGTGCGAGTCACTCGAAGAGACTTGCATCGCCACTCCTGGCACACGGACACCAATTGGGCAGAGCGGGTGGACGATGGCGCCGCCCACGGGCTGGAAGTTCGCGCACGCGCCCGCTGCGACATTCGCCTCCGTCCCCGACGCCATGATCGCGGTGACGACCTTCGACCGGCAGAACAAGTCGCGATCGCGCGAAGCCGTCGTCCGCGAGCTCGCTGAACACGTGGGCGTCACTCTCCCTGCACGAAAAGATATCCTCCCCAGGAAGCCCCACAAACGCCAGCCAATTGGGGCCATCACGCTGTCGTTCTACCAGTTCGAGCGGGTACGACGCTCACAACACCATGGTGTCATGCTCGTCTTCACGACCGATCTCCCCAGCACCGAAGCCCTGCTCGGCGTGGCCTTCGTAGCGAGCGATGATAGAAACAAAGGCGATCAAGCCGTCCTTCGAGCGATCGAATCGCTCACTCCGCCAGATGTGGCCGCTCCTACGACCGAGCATGCGCCGACAGCAAAGTTACGTTCATCGGAGCCCGCCGCCGAACCGGCCCCGGCCGAGAAAGAAAACTACGGCCTCGACCTGCGCAAGCTGAAGTAGCGCGACGCTTCGTATCGGCGGCCGTGTTGCCCGCCGGCAGATCGTCTTGTCGAGCAAGGTGGCCTTGGGTGGCTGGGGCTGGTGGCGAGCTTTGAGCACCACGTCTCGGGACGGTGCTCCGCCGCCGCTCACGAGCCTGTGCAAGGGTTCGTGCAGCGGCGGCAGCCAATCTTCTCGAGGAGGAGCTCCGCGTTTGGAAGAGACGCGGCTATTGAGAAGCCGCCCCGTCCGAGGGAGCACCGCCGCCGTCGCGCCGGGGCCGGCCACCGATTCCTGCGTCGCCGGCATCGCCCGGACAGCTGGCGCCGCAGAGCTTCGTACCATCGGCGCAAGTGTTCACGGTCGTCGTGCAGTCGGAGATGTCGCAGATCGAATCGGTCGCGCACTTGACGGCGCACGACGCGTTATTGCCGCACGAAATCGTGCAGTCGCCCTGGCAGGTAAAGTCGCAGAGCGAATTGCCGCTACAGTGACCGGTAGACTTAGGGCCCAGAATCACATTGCAGTCGGAAGTGCCCGGGCAGGTCGCGCTGCAGTTGGCGTTGCACTGCATCGTGCACGTAGCGGAGCCAGAGCACTTGAGGTCGCAGCCGTTGGTGCAGTTGGCCACGCAGACAGTGGCGCCTCCCGCGCAGGAGCAGGTACCAGAGCTCTGGTCGCATGAGCAATTGCCGCCGTCGGAACAGCCCAGCACGGACGTCACGTCGCTGCCCAAACCGTCGACCGTTGCGTCTGCCGGCGGAGTGCTCACATCGGCCGACGAATCGACTGCAACGGACGTGTCCTGAGCCGCGTCGACACTCGTTCCATCCTTCGCCGCATCGGTGGCGGGGGTAGCATCCGTCGACGCGTCTGGGGTTGCGCCAGCCATACCGGCGCTGCCGCCAGTTCCCGCGTTGCCGGCAACTCCCGCGTTGCCGCCCGCGCCGGCCGATCCACCTTTGCCGCCTGCCCCCGCCGATCCACCTTTGCCGCCTGCGCCGCTTTGGCCCGATCCCGCCGTTCCTGTCGAGGATCCAGCGGATCCGCCCTTTCCTGAGCCGCCTCGGCCGGCGGCGCCAGCGCCTCCGCCGGTGCCATCAATAGCGGCGTCATCTCCTCCGCACGCGGCGAAACACGCCCCAAGCCCGACGAAAAGACCACAAACTGCAAGTCGATGCACGTATCTCATGGTCCGGTGTCCCCTTGTCAGCACATTGCGAAATAGCCCTTCGCGCTAGCGAAGTGGATCTTTGAATACCATGACCTTCGTGCGCACTGCGAGACTTTCGCCATGGTCAGTTGCCTGACCAGTTCCAGC
>DATEMX010000540.1:0-2607 GCA_035275365.1 Polyangiaceae bacterium
GAGGATTAGGGCAGTCAGATCGTCCAGTTGAACTCGAACCATCTTGGACGCGTCATGGAGCACACATCGCCCAACTCGGAAAACTTTCCGGCGAAAAGCCGGGCACGGGCACGGGCACGCCCCGGCCTCCGAATATGGGGACACGCCCTAAACTAAGAGCATGGCGATGATCGGCGCCGGAGGTGGCGTGGGGGTGGGCCTTCCGAAGGGAGGTGGGCGGAGCCCTTCCGGTGCCGGAGTGGACGGAGTCCAGGAACTGGACGGGTCCACGGAGGCCCACGGAGCGCAGCGGAGCGCCCTGCGCCGGTGGTGCGGGGCCGAAGCCCGCGGAGACCAAGGAATCGTGCCAGGCTGCGAAGCCGCTTCCGCGCGGGCACGGTTTGGCCAAAGTCTGACCAGACTTTTGGCCAAGCGGCACTAAAGTTCCGACATCATGACGACGACGGTCACGTTGATTCGCGGCGACGGCATCGGACCCGAGGTGATGGACGCCGCCGTGCGCGCCGTCGACGCGACCGGTGCGGCCATCACTTGGGAACCCATGTCGGCAGGGGCGAACGCCATCCCAACCCACGGCGCCCCGCTGCCGGAGCCGACGCTCGCGTCGATCCGGCAGCACCACGTTTGCTTCAAGGGACCGCTGACCACGCCCGTTGGAGGCGGCTATCGCAGCGTCAACGTGGCCCTCCGCCAAGAGTTCGATCTCTACGCGAACGTCCGGCCCGCCCGGTCGTTCGCCGGCTTGGTGACGCGTTACGACAACGTCGATCTCATCGTCGTCCGCGAAAACACGCAAGGGGAGTACTCGGGCATCGAGCATTTCATCGACCCCACCAAGAGCGCGGCCGAGGCCATCTCCATCATCACGCGCTTCGGCTCGGACCGCATCATCCGGTTCGCGTTCGAGCTCGCTCGCGCCCACGGCCGAAAGCGGCTCACCCTCGTCCACAAGGCCAACATTCTCAAGATGACGTCGGGGCTCTTTCTCCAGGTGGGCCGTGAGATCGCAAGCGCCTACCCCGACATCGAGTTCACCGATATCATCGTCGACAACTGCGCGATGCAGCTCGTGCGCGATCCCACCCGCTTCGACGTCATCGTGACGACCAATCTGTTCGGCGACATCTTGAGCGACTTGACGGCGGGCCTCGTGGGCGGCCTCGGGCTCGTTCCCGGCGCCAACATCGGCGACCACGCGTCGCTCTTCGAGGCAGTGCACGGCACGGCGCCCGACATCGCCGGCAAGGGGATCGCCAACCCCATCGCCGCCATGCTGGCGGGTGCCATGATGCTCGAACGCCTCGGGCAAAAAGAGCGCGGGCTGCGGCTCGAGTCGGCCATCCGACGCGTCGTCGCGAATGGCGAGGGGCTCACGCCCGACCTCGGCGGCAGCGGCACGACGGTTGCGTTCACCGATCGCGTGATCAGCGAGATGCAGTCGCGGTAGCGACCCAGCGTTCGACGGTGATGCGCCGTACGGCGCGCCCGCCGCGTTCGACGTCGACGTGCCAGGCGGCGTCGAGCCGCCGCCCGCGCATGGAGCTGCTCGCGCGATCGAAACGGTCGTCGCTCACGAGGAGCACCACCGGAGCCTCTTGCCAAAGGCTCGGGGGGAGCCATCGCGAAAAGTCGTCCGGGATCTCGCCGCTACAGCCTACGAGCACGGAGGCGGGCAGCGCGGCATGCAGCTGCGCGCACACGGTCCAATGGGGGCCCACGACGACCGGAGGCGGCGCTCCGGGCGCGAGCGTGACGAGGAGCGCGCGGCGCACGAGCGGAAGGCCCGTTCGCCACGCGAAGAGGTCGTTGGCGAGATCGTAGCGAGGCTCGTAGCGCGCGCCGAGCCAGCGGGGCGCGAGCGGAAGCAGCACGGCGGCGTGCGCGACGGCGATCGTGGCCACCCCGATGGCCGTGGCGAGCCCGGTGACGACGGGGCTGAGCAGCTTCGGCGTGCGCTCGGCGATGCGCGCCAAATGCAGCGGGAGCGCCAAGTAGAGCGGCGCCACCCAGTGCGGCTCGGCGACGCGGGAAAGGCACGCCAAGACGACGAGCGGCGTGGTCGCCGCCGTGACGCAAAAAATGAGCGACGACACGGCGTCATCGCTCCGGCGACGGTAGAGATCGCGCGCCACGAGGTAGGCCGCGTAGAGCAGCGGCGGCGTGACGTAGAGAAGCTGCCCACCGAAGAGGGCGCCGAGATTGCGCACCGAGAGCCCCGACCCTCGTTGGGTGTCGATGAGCCGATGGCGCAGCATGGGCAGACCGCGCTCGACCTCGTCGATCACGACAGGCGCGACCAAAACGAGCACCAACGCCAAGCCGGCCCACGGGGCGAGCGTGCGCAAATGCGGGCGAGCCAAAGGCTGCGCGAAGGTGGCCACGAGACCCACGAGCAGGAGGGCGCCGCTCGCCTTGGCGTCGCACGCCAGCCCGGCGGCGAACGCCGCGCCGAGTACGAACGCGAGCGCGCGCGCCGAACCGGGCTCCGATCGGAGCGCGAGCGCCGCGAACGCGAGCGCCGCGTACCAGAGCAAGATGAGGGGCAGATCCGGCGTCATACCGAAGAGCCCGATGCTGATCTCGGGCGTCAAAAGGAGAGCCGCGGCG
>DATEMX010000541.1:0-5557 GCA_035275365.1 Polyangiaceae bacterium
CGACGAGACGGGGGCCGACGCCACGACCACCGGCGAAGGCGCGGGCGCGGGATCGGCGGGCGGAGGCGCGACGACCGCCGGCGTGGCCTTCTGCACGAGCCCCGACTCTGCGGCAGGCTGCGGCTCGGGCGGTGAACGCCGCGTCGCTGCCACGGCGCCCACGACGAGCAAGAGCGTGGCCCCCACCGCCGCGAAGACCCATTTTCGCGAGCTTTTGGGCGCCGTGCTCCGGTTCGTCTCGGCCCACGATTCGCCCGTTTGAGCCTGCCCGCCGGCCACACCGCTGAACGTGGCAGCGCCGGACACACTCGCGGCATCGATGACGCGCGAGATGCGCTCGATCGACGTGCGAGCACGCTTCGGCGCAAAATCGCCGAGCGCATTGGCGAACTCGGCGATGTTCGCGAAGCGCTTTTGCGGGTCTTTCTCGAGGCAACGACGCAGCACGGCGTCGAGCCCCGACGGCGCGTTGGGCCGAACCGACCGAATCGAAGGCGTGGGCCCATTCAGGATGAGCGCGCAGAGCTGCGGCATCGTGTCGGCGTTGAACGGCGGCTCGCCGGCCACGAGCTCGTACAAAATCGCGCCCAGCGCCCAGATGTCGGTGCGGCCGTCGACGTCGCGTGTCGACGCCATTTGCTCGGGCGACATGTAGAGCGGCGACCCCATGACGGTCCTCGTCCGGGTCATTGCGTTGTCGGAGGAGGACCCCTTGCCCGGCATCACCTTGGAGATACCGAAGTCGAGCACCTTGACGGCGTTGGTGTTGTCGGGTCGACGCAGCAAAAACAGGTTGGCCGGCTTGAGATCGCGGTGAACGATGCCGAGCACGTGCGCCTGCGCGATCGCCTCGGCGGCCTGCAGCACGTATTCAACGGCCTCTTCGAGCGGCAGCGGCCCACGGCTCTGCAAAACTTGCGAGAGATCGCCGCCCTCGAGGTACTCCATCACCATGTAGGGCGCGCCCGTTTCGAGCGTACCGACGTCGATGACGCGAGCGACGTGCTCGCTCTTGATCTTCACGGCCGCCCGAGCCTCGCGCGCGAACCGGGCCACCGCGTCGGCGTTGCCCAGGGCCTCTTTGACGAGGAACTTGATCGCCACGCGCTCTTCGAGCTGCAGGTGCGTGGCAGCCACGACGACGCCCATCCCGCCGACGCCGAGCACGCGCTCGACCCTGTACTTTCCCGCCAGAATGTCGCCTTCGTTGACCGGCGCGTCGTTCACGAAGCCACGCTCTCCCGGTCGGGAACCCAAAGCCACATTAGGGGTTCAAGTTAAGCACACGGGCGGCGATTAGCGCGTGATTTCGGTGCCGATGCCCTGATCCGTAAAGATCTCGAGGAGAACGGCGTGACGCTGGCGACCGTCGATCATGTGGACCTTCTTCACCCCGCCGGCGAGCGCATCGAGGCCACACTGCACCTTGGGGATCATCCCCTCGGTGATGACCCCTTCCTCGATGAGACGTTCGGCATCGCCCGCCGTGAGCGAACGGAGGAAGGTTCCCTCGGCCGAACGAACGCCGTCGACGTCGGTGAGGAGAATGAGCTTCTCGGCCTTGAGGGCCTCGGCCACCTTGCCGGCTACGGTATCCGCGTTGATGTTGAGCGAGCGGTCGTCTTCGTCGACGCCCACGGGAGCGACCACCGGGATGAAACCGGCCTGCACGAGGTGATGAAGGACCTCGGGGTTGACGTGGCGCACCTCGCCCACCCTACCCGGATCGACGATTTGCTCGTCGCCGCCCTTTACCTTGGCGCGCACCGACTCGAGCTTTCGCGCCCGGATGAAGCCGTCGTCTTTGCCCGAGAGGCCGACCGCGCGGCCTCCTTGGTGGCAGATGAGCCCGACGATCTCTTGGTTGACCTGACCGCCGAGGACCATCTCGACGACGTCCATCGTGGCCTCGTCGGTGATGCGCAGGCCGGCGACGAACGTCGACCCGACCCCCATCTTCTGGAGGGCCGTGTTGATTTGGGGCCCGCCGCCGTGCACGACGACGACTTGAATGCCCACGTAGCGAAGCAGGCAAATGTCCTTGGCGAAGCTGGTCTTGAGCTCGGCGTCGACCATGGCGTGGCCGCCGTATTTCACGACGAAGGTTCGCCCGTGAAAGCGCCGAATGTAGGGGAGGGCCTCGTGGAGGACCGATGCTTTCTCGATGACGTTCTGCATCTGTTCGGCGAGCTTTTATCACGGCCGGCACCGGCTGGCAGGGAAAGCATGCGACAAAGTCGGCGGCGTAGTACTCTCCGCCGATGTCTCGTGATCTCGCCCGCACCTCGAAGACGGACTCGCCGTCGGGCGTAGGCGCAAGCGCCGAGCTGGAGGTGGCCGACACGGCCGTGCTCCTCGCGCTCTCGGGCCCCCACAACGAGCTTTTGCGCGTGCTCGGTGAAGAGAGCGGCGTCGGCGTGGGGCTGCGCGGCAACTCGATCCTGCTCGCGGGCGATCCCGAACGGGTGGCCTTGGCGGAGCGCTTTTTGGCGGAAGCAGCCGGCCTCATTCGAAGCGGCACGGAGCTCGACGCCAACGATTTCGTCCGCGGCCTTCGCACCATGCGGACCGATCCTGCGCTTCGCCTGCGCGATCTCTTCGACGAAGTCGTGCTCGTCACGCCGCGCCACAAGCCGATCACGCCCAAGGGCATCGCGCAAAAGCGGTACATCGAAGCCATTCGAACGCACGACCTCACATTTTGCATCGGCCCCGCCGGCACCGGCAAGACGTACCTCGCGATGGCCATGGCGGTGAACGGGCTCATCACCCGCGCCTACAAGCGCATCATCCTGGCGCGACCCGCCGTCGAAGCCGGCGAAAAATTGGGCTTTCTCCCGGGCGATTTGGCGGAGAAGGTGAACCCCTACCTCCGCCCGCTCTACGACGCGCTCCACGACATGATGGACATCGATCGCGTCGAGGGGCTCATCTCTCGCGGGCAAATCGAGGTCGCTCCCCTCGCCTTCATGCGCGGCCGAACGCTGAACGACAGCTTCGTCATCCTCGACGAGGCACAGAACGCCACGAGCGAGCAGATGCGCATGTTCTTGACCCGCCTCGGGTACGCTTCCAAGGCGGTCGTGACGGGCGACGTCACCCAGGTCGACTTGCCGAGCGCCCAAAAGAGCGGGCTGGCCGAAGCCAAGACGCTGCTCTCGAGCATCTCCGGTATCTCGTTCTGCTCGCTCACGGCGGCCGACGTCGTGCGGCACCCGCTCGTGCAGAAGATCATCGTCGCCTACGAAGAGCGCGACCAAGGCAAAAGGCCGCCCCTCCCGGGATCCTGAGGCTCGATGGAAACGACGGACTTGGAGACGGCGCTCGGTTCGGCCTCGCTCGGGGGTCCTTCGGCGTCGGACCCGATCTCGCGGTGCAGCACGATTTTGCGGCGCGATCCGCGGCAGGCGCACGCCATCGTCACGCGACCGCATCCGCTCATCTGCATGGTGCGGCGCGAGTCGCGCGTCGTGCTTTTGACCGCCGCCCCGGCCTGGGATCACGGGCGCGACGTGTTCCGGCCCTTCGCGCCGCGCTTCGCCGATGGGCAGGCGATGCTCGTCATCTTGGGTCGGCCGCGCGATCCCGATCTCCAGGTAGCGCTCAACAAAGGGCTCTCTTCCTTGCTCGGCGAGGCGCCTACGTCCGACGAGCTCTTCGTCGCCCTCCACAACGCGTTCGAGCTGATGGAGATGAAGTCACGCGCCGAGAGCCGCGGCAAATGGCTAAACCGCTACCGCTACGAGCTCGGCGAGCTCATCGAGTGCGCTCGCGCGATCGAGACCGAACGCGACATCGACCGCCTCCTCGGCTTGATCCTCGAGAAGAGCCGGTTCATCACGGGAGCCGACGCGGGCAGCATCTACGTCGTCGAGCCCGACGCCCGGGGCGAGCAGGTCTTGCGCTTCAAGCTCTCGCAAAACGACTCGGTTCGCTTCGACTCGCGGGAGTTCACGATCCCCTTGAACACGCGCTCCATGTCGGGCGCGGCCGCGCTGCACGCCAAGCCGATCAACATCGTCGACGTTTATGACATGCCTCTGGGCTCGCCTTTCGGCTTCGATCGATCGTTCGACGCGAAGATCGGCTATCGCACCCAGAGCGTGCTCTGCATGCCGCTCGTGTCGCGCAACAGCGAAGTCATCGGCGTCATTCAGCTCATCAACAAGAAGCGCGACAAAGAGAAGCGCCTCTACTCCAAAGAAGACGTCACCGAGCAGGTCGTGGCCTTCGACGAGCGCTCGCAAGAGCTCGTCGGCACGCTCGCGGCGCAGGCGGGCATCTCGCTCGAGAACGCCATGCTGCTCGAAGAGATCCGGCGCATCTTCGAAGGGTTCGTGAACGCCAGCGTGGAGGCCATCGAATCGCGTGACCCCACGACGAGCGGGCACTCGCGGCGCGTCGCCGATCTCACGCTAGGCCTCGCCAAGGCCGTCGAGCGTGTGGAAGCAGGCCCTTACCGCGAGGTCGTCTTCAGCAAGGAAGACCTGCGAGAGATCGAGTACGCTTCGCTCCTCCACGATTTCGGCAAAATCGGCGTAAAAGAGCAGGTCCTCGTCAAAGCCAAGAAGCTCTACGATCCCGAGCTCGAGCTCATCCGGCAACGCATCGAGTTCGCCGTCCGCTCGCTCGAGGTCGACGTCCTCACGCGGAAAATTGGCTGCTACGAGCAGAAGGCGCCGCTCCGTGACCTCGAGGCGCTCGACCGAGAGCTCGCCCTTCGACGCGCCGAGCTCCTCGACGCGTGGCAAGCGATCGAGAGTGCGAACGAGCCTACCGTGTTGAAGGGCGGCGAGTTCAGCAAGATCGAAGCGCTCGCCAAACAAAGCTACGCAACGCTCGCGGGCGACTACCGCCCGCTTCTCTCACCCGCCGAGGTCACGAGCCTCTCGGTCACGCGAGGTTCGCTGACGCCGGGCGAGATCGAGGAGATCCGCAGCCACGTGTCGCACACGTACAATTTTCTCTCCACGATCCCCTGGGGCAAGAGCTTTCGCCGCGTGCCCATCATCGCGGGAGCGCACCACGAGAAACTCAATGGAACGGGCTACCCCAATCGCCTCCGCGCCGAAGAGATCCCGCTGCAGTCGAAGCTCATGAGCATCAGCGACGTCTTCGACGCCCTGACGGCCAGCGATCGCCCGTACAAGCGCGCCGTACCCGTCGACAAAGCGCTCGATATCTTGGGCTTCGAGGTGAAGGACAAACACCTCGACGGCGATCTCGTGAAGATCTTTTGCGAGGCCCGCGTGTGGGAGCCCGTGATGGGTAGTTCGCCGGGCCCGAGGTCGATGCGCTAGGCCGAAGCGCGCGGTGAAGCGCGCGGTACATTGCAGGCCCTGGACCCGACACGACGCCTGGCTACCTTCGACGACCTCGTTCGCCTCGGCGGCGATGATCGCGCCGAGATCCACGCCGGCGACATCGTGGTTCAACCGTCTCGGTCGCCTCGCCATCAACGCGCGGCGCGCACGCTCGCCAGCCACATCGGCAAGCCTTTCGACGACGACGACGGGAGCGGCGGGCCAGGGGGCTGGTGGATCTTGCTCGACATCGA
>DATEMX010000542.1:0-5055 GCA_035275365.1 Polyangiaceae bacterium
TGTCACCGTGGCTCATCATCATGGGGTTGATGATGAAGGGGCTCACGGCGAGCACGCCGGGCACGTGCGCCACTTTCTCCATGATGTCGCGGTACTCGCGGAAGTCGGTCGAATACTTGAGCACCAACACGTGCGCGTTGACGCCGAGGACCTTGTCACGAAACTCCTTCTGAAATCCTCCGGTGACGCTCATCACCGTCGCCAGCGCTGCCACGCCGAGGGCAACGCCGATGATGGCAAAAGCAGTGCCCACCGAAATGAAGGCCCCCTTCTTGGAGTTGAGGTAGCGGAGCGAGAGCTGAAGCGGGTACCCCATGAGCGCACGGGGGTCGTAGCACACAGGACCTCCTGTTTGGGCGAGGTGCGCCATCCGCGCCGGGCCTTGAAATACTTGCGGACCTATGCGACTTGAAGAGTTCGGCGGCTTCGACACCTGGCCTTATGAGCAGGCTTATATTGCCGAGAATTGACGCAATTTTGATGAGAGCGGAGCGACGACCGCCGAAAAAACGCCCGGCGTAACTCTTGCTCAAGGTCGAAGGTTCCCAACGAACGGCCGGCGCAGTTTCTTGGCCTTACTAAGCCTTTCCGCTCTCGAGAACGTAATCCTCTCCAGGCACCTGCCCGCTCGCTCCGAAGCATCGAGCGCGAGGAAGCGAAATGACTCCCAACGATCCGAATTCGAAACCCGGCTCTCTTCCGCGGCCGCAGTTGCCGCCGCCACCGAGCTCGCACCGCCCTGAGTCACGCATCGATCCGACACCTGTCTCGACCGTCGGCATAACGGCACTCGTGTCGCAGCCCGAGTCGGGCCAGCCCCTTCCGAGCTTCCCGAGCGCGAGCCAGCCACCGAGCCCCCCAAAGTCGATCCCGCCGCCGCCGGCTCCCGTCGACCCCTATGTGGGCACCACGATAGACGGTCGCTACCGCGTCGAATCGGTCTTGGGCGAGGGCGGCATGGGCGTCGTCTATCTCGCGCGCCACAAGGTCATCGACAAGAAGGTCGCCATCAAGGTGCTTCGCGCGGAGATGGCCCGCGAGAAAGAAGTAACCGAGCGCTTTCTCCAGGAGGCAAAGGCCGCGTCGTCGATCGGTAATCCGCACATCATCGACATCTCCGACTTCGGACAGCTCCCCGACAACTCGACTTACTTCGTCATGGAGTGGCTCGACGGCAAGCCGCTCAGCAGGGTGCTCGAAGAGGTTCGCCCGCTCCCCGTTTCACGGCTCGCCGACGTCGCTCATCAAATCGCCGACGCCTTGGCCGCCGCTCACACGCGCGGGATCGTGCACCGCGATCTCAAGCCCGACAACATCTTCCTCATCAAGCGCGGCGCCGAGTCCGATTTCGTCAAAATCTTGGACTTCGGCATCGCCAAGGTTTCGACGGGGACCTCGAAGCTCACCCGCGCCGGCTCGGTGTTCGGGACTCCCCACTACATGTCGCCCGAGCAGGCGGCCGGCGCGCCGGTCGATTCGCGCACCGATATCTACGCGCTCGGCGTCATCCTCTACGAGATGGCGAGCGGCCGCGTGCCGTTCGACGCCGACAACTTCATGGGGATCTTGACCCAGCACATGTACAAAGCGCCCGTCCCCATCCGCGCGCTCGTACCTCCGCAAGACGTTCCCCCGGGGCTCGAAGCCATCATTTTGAAGGCGCTCTCGAAGAAGCCCGAGCAGCGCTACCAAACGATGGAGGAGTTCGCACAGGATCTCGACAAGCTCACGCGCGGCACGATCCCCGACGCCGTGCCGGAGATGATGTCTCGCTCGGGCGGGTTCAACGTGCCCGCCGATTTCTTCAAAGAGCGGGGAATGCCGGCGCCCGTTCCGGCCACGCCGCACGAAGGCTCGGGGCGCAGGCGATGGGGTGTCTACGCGGGCATCGCTGGCGTCGCGGCGGCCGTCGCTATCGTCGTTGGCATCTTCGCGAAGAGCTCGAGCAGCACCGCGTCATCGGGCCCCCCGCCGCTCGCTACCGCCGCCGTGGTCGCTCCCGTGGCGGCCCCGGCTGCTCCGCCGCCCGCGGCGCTCGCCGCGAGCGCGAAACCGGTCGAAACCAGGCACGTGCTCTTTGCCGCTGATCCGATGGACTCGCACATTTTTCAAGACGGACAAGACCTCGGCTCGCCGCCCGTTACCGTCGACGTCCCCGTGGGTACGAAGGTCCTGGTCGAGGTTCGTCGCGAGGGCTACCGAGCACAATCGATGACCATCGACGGCTCCGAGAAAAAGCGCTCCGTCAAGCTCGTCGCTGCGCCCGTCGGCCGCGGCCGGCCATCGTCACGACCTACCTCGGCCGAACCCGCCGCCAAGCCGCAAGCTCCCGCCGCGCCCGCGCTCGGCGGCGGCGAAATCGTCAATCCCTGGGCCAAGTAGGGCGCGCCTCGCACGGCACGCTCGCCGCGTGATACACCGTCGGCCGTGACTCGGACCGCCGATCTGCACGATCTCGTGGCGCGCATCGATCGCGACGCGATCGGTATTTGCACGCGTCTCTCCGAGGCTGGTCACCGCGGTTGGATCGTCGGCGGCTGCGTGCGCGACCTCCTCATGGGCAAGGCCGTGAGCGACTGGGACGTCGCGACCGACGCCAAGCCCGATGAGGTCATGCGCTTGTTCCGGCGCACGATCCCGACGGGCATCGACCATGGCACGGTCACCGTGATGGTGCAGAGCGTGGCCTACGAGGTCACCACCCTTCGAGGAGAGACGACGTATTCGGACGGACGACGCCCCGACGCCGTCGTGTTCGTCGACGACATCACGGCCGATCTCGCGCGGCGCGACTTCACCGTCAATGCCATCGCGCTCGACCCGCTCGGGCCTCTGCTCATCGATCCGTGGGGCGGCCAGAGCGATCTCGAGGCTCGCGTGCTCAAGGCGGTCGGCGATCCCGTGGAGCGGTTCTCAGAGGATGGTCTGCGCGTACTTCGGGCCGCTCGGTTCGCCGCCACGCTCGACTGCACCATCGAACCACGGACGCGCGCTGCCATTTTCCCCACGCTCTCGACGTACCGCAAGGTGAGCGCCGAGCGTGTCCGCGACGAGTGGGTGAAAGCCATGCGCGCGCGGAGGCCGAGCGTTGCCTTCGAGATCATGCGTGAGACGGGTATCTTGAGCGTGACGCTACCCGAAATGATCGAATCGTACGGCTGCGAGCAGAACCGCCACCACACGTTCGACGTATGGGGCCACTCGATGGCTTGCCTCGACGCTTGCGAGGGTGATCCAGCACTGCGCATCGCCGCGCTACTCCACGACATCGGCAAACCACGGACTCGCGCGAAGAGCGAGAAGACCGGCGACTTCACCTTTTACAATCACGAAATGGTCGGAGCCGAGATGGCCCGGCCCATCCTCGAGAGGCTGCGCTTCTCGAACGAGGAGCGCGAGCGCATCGTGAGCCTCGTCCGCAACCATTTGGTTTGCTACTCCGACGAGTGGACCGACGCGGCCGTGCGGAAATGGATCCGCCGCATCACGCGCGAGCGCATCGAGGATCTTTACGCGCTGAACCGAGCCGACGTGCTCGGCAAGGGTCGCGACGTCACGGCAGAGCTCGAAGGCATCGAGCGCCTGAAGGCGCGTGTCGCCTCCGTGCTCAGCGCCAAAGATGCGCTCTCCGTTCGCGAGCTCGCGGTCGACGGCAAAGACGTCATGCGCGAGCTCGGAATTCCTCCGAGCCGGCGCATCGGCGAGGTACTCGAGAAATTACTCGAGATGGTCGTCGAAGATCCGTCGAAAAACGAGCGCGAGGGGTTGCTCGGCTTGATCCGCGACCTCGGCGCCAGCTAACCTATCTCGGATTCGAGTGCCTCGCGGCGATGCGCTTTTCGAGGTCCCCAGCGCTCACACCGAGCTCGGTGGCGACGACCTCGAGGTAGGCCTTTTCTTCGGACGCCACGAGTCCGTCGGCGACGGTCGCCTCGATGAGAAGTTCGAGCGCGGTTGCCTGCGCGTCGCGCGGGAGTGAGCGAATCGTCTCGGCGGCTTCGGATCGGTCGACGATGGGAAAGATCGTGTCGCGCTCGTCGGCCGGTATTTCGAACTTGGCGAGCATCTTGTCCAAAAACGCTTCTTCGTTGGGCTCGAGGTCGTCGTCCGACACGACGAGCCCCGCGATGAGTCGACAGATCTTGTGACGTAGTTCCTTGTCCACGGCTATCTCCCGGTAGAAGGCACGGCCAGGACCTTCGAGCATACCAGCCCCGCTGGCTCCGACGAAACGGTGAGAATCGGACCCGTCGACGGCGTTCGTACAGGCGCGTTAGCGCTACTGCTGCTGCAGCAGTAGTGTTAGCAGCACCGTATCCAGCGGAGGGTCTCGCGACGCTATTGGGGACGCGCGGCTACGGCGCCGCACGCGGCAAGGGCGCCGCACGCGGCGTTCTTCGTGCAGGTTTCGCACTGCGAAGCGCAGATCCGACGGCACGCCGTCTCGATCGCTTGGCAGGTGGCCCTACAGTTCGCCCGCGTGCAGTTCATCAAGCAGGAGTCATACGTCGTCTGGCAACCCGTCGCGCAGGTTTTCGCCGACTCGAGGCACGATTGCTGCGCCCTGCAGGGGCCGTCGCCCGGCGCGTCGAGGGGCATCGCCGCGTCACGCTCGCTGGCATCGGACATCCCCGTTGCTCCCGAGGCGCCACCCGCGCCGCCCATGCCGGCGCCCGCGTTGCCGCCGGCCGTGCCGAGGGCGCTCCCGGCGCCGCCCGCATCCAACGCAGAGACCGGTTCGAATTTGTCGAAGTCGAGCGTGCACGCGGCACCCACGATGCCCGCGAGCAACGCGCTTGCAATCCTGATGACGCCTCTTCTCGGCTGGTCGCACCGCTCGCCCATCTGCGTAAATGTACAACCAACGGGCGAGCGATACGAGCCGTGCGTTCTTGCTTCGAGGGCGCGTGTGTAGTGAAACGACGCCTACGCCGGAAGCTTCTCCGAGTTTCACGGGCCGTTTCGAGCGCCGCGCTTCGACTCGATTCAGGGGAGCGTCCGGCGACGCATGACGGCGTGGTAGATGCCGACCAGCACCACGGCGCCGATGAGCGA
>DATEMX010000543.1:0-2788 GCA_035275365.1 Polyangiaceae bacterium
GGCCAGGACGAGGTAGCCGGCCGTCTCGGGAGCCAAGAGCGCGCGACGCTTGCGAACGGCGTCGATGACCTCGGCGACGGTGACGTCGGTCGCGGTCGTCATGCGAATGCTCCCGCGGGGGCTCCACCTCCGTGGGCCGACGTGCCGGGGCGCGGCTCGCGGACGATCACGCCGCCCTTCAACAAGAACGCCTTCGCCTCGCCGATGGTGTACTCACCGTTGTGGAAGATGGAAGCCGCGAGCGCAGCGTCGGCGCCGCCCTCGACGAGGCCGCCGCGAAGGTGCTCGAGCTCTCCCACGCCACCCGACGCGACGACCGGAACGCTCACGCGATCGACGACGGCACGAGTGAGCTCGATGTCGTAGCCCTCGCGCGTGCCGTCGCGATCCATGCTGGTAAGGAGGATCTCGCCGGCGCCCATCGCGACCATTTTTTCGGCCCACGCGAGCGCGTCGAGCCCCGTGGGGTTGCGACCGCCGTGGGTGAAGACCTCCCACTCCGCCGCTCGCCCGGAGACGCGCGGCCGAAGGCGCGCGTCGATCGCCACGACGATGGCTTGGGTACCCCAGATCTCGGAAGCGCGCCGCACGAACTCCGGATCGCGCACGGCCGCCGTGTTGATGGACACCTTGTCGGCGCCTGCACGCAAGAGGAGCTGGATGTGATCGGTGGTCGAAATGCCCCCGCCCACCGTGAGCGGCGCGAAGACGACCTCCGCCGTGCGGCTCACCACGTCGAGCATCGTGGCCCGCTTTTCGTGCGAGGCGGTGATGTCCAAAAAGGTGATCTCGTCGGCACCCTCCTGGTCATAGCGCCGTGCACACTCGACCGGATCTCCAGCGTCGCGAAGCCCCAGGAAGTTGACGCCTTTGACCACACGGCCGTCCTTGACGTCGAGACAGGGGATGATCCTCTTGGCGAGCATGTTTTTGATGAGTAGCACCGCTAGCCTTTTCCTATCTCGAGAAGTAGTCTCCCGGTCATGATTTTTTGCCCGCGCTGCGGGTCTCCCGCGGCCCCCGAATCGCTCGTGTGCGGCGTCTGCGGGGCCACGCTGCAAGCGGTGCCGGGGAGTGAACCGCGCGGCCAGGCGACCGGCGGATCGCCGATGAAGAAAACGTTGATGGGCATGGCGAAGGCGGCGAACGCGCCCGCACCTATGAGCGGCGGTCTGAAGAAAACGATGCTCGGCATGCCTGCCACGCAGCCCGCACGACCTCCGGCTCCTTCCGATCCGCAAGAAGCGGGCAAGCAAACGATCATCGGCCTTCCGTCGCCCATGGCCGATACACCGCCGCTCTCGAACCCCGTCCCTTTCGCCCCAGCCGCCCCCGAGCGCGCGGCGATACCCGCGCACAAAAAGACCGTCCTCGGGGTCGCCATGCCCGGCATCGCGCCGCTCGCGCCCGGCGTTCCCAAGGAGCCGGAGCGATCACCAGTAGCGGCTTATGCGCCACAAGCGGTGGGGCCCAGCCCCACGACGACTGCCTGGAGTCCCAGCGCACCAACGCCGTCGTGGCACCCCGAGCCGACATCCCATCCGCGCGTGCTCGCGCGATCCGAGCCCCGTGCCCGCACATCGAATCGTTCGGCCGCCATTGCCATCGTCGGTGGCCTCGTGCTCGCGGGCGGCGCGGTCGCCTTCGCCTTCCTTTGGCGGAGCCCGCCTCCCTTGCGGGCCGAGGCGCGCGCCGAAACGAGCGGCACCGATCTGCTGCACATTACATGCGCCACCTGCCCCGACGGCACCGAGCTTCGAGTCGGCGCCGCGTCGGCCAAAGTCGCCGCGAGGGCGGCCGATCTCGCGCTCGCCGCACCGCTGCAAATCGGCGAAAATCGCTTCTCTGTCGACATCGATCGGCCCGGCAACGGGCGTGACGAGAAGGTCGCGCTGTCCGTGCGAATCGGTTACCGCATTCGCCCCGATCTCTCCCGGCTCGAGGCCGACAAGCCCATGCTCCGCGTGGCGGTCGAAGGCGCACCGGGCGGTGAAATGCAAATCGACGGCAAGGCCCTGAAGCTCGGGCCTGACGGCAAGGGAAACTACGACGTCGACATCTCCCCCGAGTGCACCGGGCTCGCCGACGAAACGAAGACGGTCGAGCGAGCCATTCCCTACTCTGTCATCGGCACGAGCGGCGCCCCCGAGAAGGGCACCGTCAACATACGCGTCGCCGTCGTGCCCCTGCATGTCGACGCCCCGGGCGCCTACACCGTCGTCGCGGTCGACCGCTTCTTGCTCGCCGGCAGAACCTCTCGCGGAGCACGCCTGGCGGCGCACGGACAAGCCGTGCCGGTAGCCGCCGACGGCAGCTTCTCGCGACCCGTGCCCCTGCCCGTTCTCGGCGAGAGCTCGGTCGAGCTCCGCGCGAGCGCCCCCGGCCAGGCTCCGCGCAGCGCGCGCGTGAAGATCAAGCGCGTCGTGCAACTCGCCGACGAGGCGCGCGACTTCGCCGCCAAGGCTCCCCTCTCCTTTGCCGATCTCACGACCGACGTGAACCAACACATCGGCGAACCCATCGTCATTGTCGGCGAGGTGGCCGAAGGGCGCTCGCAAGGTGCACGCGCGCTCGCGCTGGTCGACGTCCAGAAGGGTTGCTCGCGCTCACCCTGCTTGGCGCGCATCGCCCTGCCGAGCGAAGACGCCTTGGTCCGCGGCGATCGCGTCCAAGTCTACGGCCACGTCGCGCGCGCCATCACCCCCAAAAGCGACACCGGCGGAGCCGTCCCCGAGATCGAAGCGGCGTTCACGATCAAGAAGCGCTGACATGCGGAGGCTCGCAGCTC
>DATEMX010000544.1:0-4913 GCA_035275365.1 Polyangiaceae bacterium
CGTGGTCGGGGCCACTTGCGAAGCCTGTTTCGATGCTTCTGTGCCACCTGAAGATTCGACACCTTCGACTTCGATTTCATTAATTATTTCAGACGATTCGTTGCCGTCGCCGTGTTCGCCCAACGAAGCGGGTACCTCGAAGGTGGTCCCACCCCAAAAGTCACCCCTCACCTCCCCGCTTGCGGCACGCGCCTGGGGCAACCGCACGATCATGAGCGCGACGATGCCCGCATGAAGCACGAGTGATCCTACGAAAGCCCAGCGCGACGCCACGTCCGTCACCTTCCAGAGCGTACCGACACCGCTCTCTGGGGTCGAGTTCGCGAGAAGCACACCCTCCCCTTGCAAAAGCTGTCCGTTCGACTACTTTGCGCGCGCTGTCCGTGACGACCTCACGGCCGGCGGTTCGGGGCGTAGCGCAGCCTGGTTAGCGCACTAGACTGGGGGTCTAGGGGTCGGTGGTTCGAATCCACTCGCCCCGACCATCGGAAGTACCCAAGATGGTTGGGATTCTGGGGGGGCAGGCGGTTCGGGGCTGGGCCCTGGATCCTCCCCCGGGGCCCTCAGTGGGGCCAGTGCCGCGAGCTCCGGCAGGGCGTGCGCGATCGCCGGGAACGGTTCGTAGCGAAGGTCCGCCAGGGTCTCGGCCGCGCGCTTGTACCGCGCCATCATGTCGTCGGTCTGGTGACCCGTGCGCTCCGAGATCCAATCGTCCGTCCGGTTCGCCCTCTTGGCCCACGTACAGCAGATGAAAAAATCGCTTCAACGCGGCGGGTGGGTGGGTGTTCTACTGGATAACGATGGCTTTCCCCCGGCTGGTCCGAACGACGGACTCCCCTTCCGCCGGCGCTCTCCAAGAGCGCAGCGACGACGACCTGATGACGCTCTCCCAGGCGGGGCATCGCGAGGCCTTTACCGCGCTTTTGACGCGGCACGCCGAACGCGTGGTCAACCTGTGCTCCCGATTCGTCAACGACGGGCCTCTCGGCCGCGAGCTGGCGCAGGACACATGGGTCTTGGTTTGGCAGGGGCGCCAGAAGTACAGGGCGGAGGGCGCCTTCGTGCGGTGGCTGGTGACGGTGGCCCGCAATCACTGCCGCAATCACGTTCGGCGGAACAAGACCGCGAGCGATATCGGCGGCGATATCGACGATGTGGCGGACCTGCTACCGAACTCCGCCGAGCAGCTCGACGCCCTTTTGATCGAAGAGCGTAGGCGTCGCGTACGGCGTGCCCTCTCCGAGCTCGCCGCCCCGATGCGCGAAGCGCTGCTGCTGCGCTACGCGGAGGGGCTTCGCTACGACGAAATGACATCCATCGCGGGGACGGGAGAGTCGACCTTGCGCTCCCGGGTGCACCACGGTCTCAAGCTGCTGAAGGAAAAGTTGGAGAGGGACTCATGAGCGACAAACAGTGTCCGGCCGAAGCTGAACTCTTGGCCTTCGCCGATGCGGATCTATCGCCTGAGCGCTTGGAGCGCGTCGAAAAGCATCTGGAGCGATGTGGCGCTTGTGCCAAGCAGGCTGCGGCCCTCTCGGAGTTGATCGGCGACCTGGCCTCGCCGCTGGCCCAACCGCGGTTCGACGTGGCCGAGCATGTCGCGTCGGTGACCAAGCGCTTGGATTCGCCGGTAAAGTCCGCCCACGATTCGCGACGGACCGCTTGGGGCGGCGGTTTCGCCGCGGCGATAGCTGCCGCCGCAGCGCTCGCCGTGTTCGCCCGAGGCACTCGGCCGGGCGGGCCACCGGAGCACTTCGAAGCACGGGGAGGAGCCGCCGAAGCCGGGCTGTCGCGCGACGTCGGCGTGCAGCTCTACGCACGGGATCCGTCGCTGCGCGCGCTCGAGCCGGGCGGTCGCGTGCGAGCGGGCACGGCGCTGACGGCTGGCCTCCGAAACTTGGCCAGGGGCCCCGCTTACCTGCTGCTCTTCGCGATCGACTCGAAGCGCGAGGTGCATTGGCTTGCGCCCGAGTTCACGAGCGCCGGAACCGATCCCGAGGCGATGGTCATTGCCTCGTCGCCCGGCGAGCGGTTGCTTCCCCAGTCGGCGGCCTTCGACGATCTCGCGCCGGGGCGCCTCCGCGTGGTCGCCGTGATTTCAAGCGAACCTACGCACGTCTCGGAGGTCGAAGGGCTACCGGCCGTCGAGCTCGACGCCTTCGGCTTGGCGAAGCGTTTTCCGCGCGCAGAAATCCGCGAATTCATGCTCGAGGCGTTGCCTTGAGCGGAGCCCCGATGACGACCCGACGAGCCTCCGTTCCTTTCGTCTTGGCGCTTCTCTGCCTGCTTCTCGGTGCCAAAGCCAGCGCCGAAGCAGCGCCGGACGCGGTCAGCGCGCCGGGTAAGCAGATCGGCTCGCCCCAACGCCAGACGTTTGCCGTGGTCATCGGCAACAACAAGAGCCTCGGGCGACGGCGGCCCGACTTGCACTACGCCGACGACGACGCGGCGCGCTACTTCGAGATCCTGCAGACCTTGGCTCCGGGCGGCGTGTCGCTGCTCGCCGACTTCGACCGCGACACCGCCCGCCTCTTTCCCGACGTTGGACCACGAGCAACTCCTCCCACGCGTCGCGCGCTCGACGCCGCCGGCCAGCGTCTGGCAGAGCAGGTCAACGCCGCGCGAAGCGCCGGACGCGAAACGGAGGTGTATTTCGTATTCGCCGGGCACGGCGATGTGGCGGAGGGCGAGGGCTTCATCGAGCTCGCCGACGAGCGTTTTCGCTCGAGCGATCTCCTGGCCTGGCTCCGCGCCATTTCGTTTACGCGCGCGCACGTCATCTTGGATAGCTGCAACTCGTTTTTCATGCTCGGCGCGCGCAAGCCGGGCGGGCGTCACTTCGCGACGTCGGAAGACGCCACACGCGCCCTCGCTTCGCAGCTGCCCAACGTCGGCGTATTTCTCTCGACGAGCGCCGAGGGCGAGGCGTTCGAGTGGTCCGAGATCCAATCGGGCATTTTCAGCCACGTGGTTCGTTCCGGCTTGCTCGGCGCTGCCGACGCCAACGCCGACGGCGCCGTGAGCTACCTCGAGCTTGCGGCGTTCGTGCACACGGCAACCGCCGACGTGCGCAATCCCAACATGCGGCCTCATGTTTTCGCTCGCGGTCCTGGCGCCGCCGACGGCGCGCCGATTGCCCGTCTGCGTGACATGACCTCGGTGCGGCGATTCGAGCTGGGAGACGCGAGCTCGGTGCGCATCCGCCTGCGCGACGAAAATGGGCTACCGCTCCTCGACGCGCACACCGAACGCGCGCTGCCGTTGCGGATCGCCCTGCCCGAAGCGTGGGCTCACGGCGCCGTGGTCGAGCGCGCGGCCGCCCCGCCGGGTTCCCCGGGCGGATCGGCCCCAGCGAAGCTCTATGCAGTGCCGGAGCCTCCCGGGACGGTGACGCTGGCTGCACTCCAAGATCTCAATCCGCGCGGCGCCGTGCGCGGGCCCGACGAGACCTTTCGCACGCTCTTTGCGCAGCCTTTCGGCCCTCATGCCGTCGCCGGCTACCAGGCGAACCAGAACTCCCAGCCGCCGCCGGTCTATGGAGTCTCCAAAGAGGACGCCTTGCGCATGGAGCTCGTCCTCGAGCAAATCTCGAGGACCGAGCGCAACAAGCGCCTGTCGGAAAGCATTGGCGCCATTGGGTTTGGGGCGCTGATGGTCGGCGGGGGCATCGGGACGCTGCACGTCGACGACGACATGTCGGCACGGGAAAAGCGCGAGGCGCGCTGGATTGGGGGAGGTTTGCTGACTTTCGGCGGGCTCATCGTGCTCGGGAGCGCGGGAGCACTGTTTGCCTCGAGCACCGGCGAACGCGCTGCGGCGGACTTTCGGCGCGCCGTCCAATCTGGTGGCGACGTTACCCAGGCGTTCGCCATCGCCGACAAGCAACTCGAAGAGCTCAGCGCGGCGCGGCGCGCCGAGCGGTGGGCGGGCGGTATCATCGGCAGCGCCACCTTCCTCGCCTCGGCCACCGGCTTCGTCTGGGGCGAGGTTTCGTCGCAGGGCGAAGGCAACCGCATGTGGCCTCGCCTCGGGTGGGGCGCGGGCATGCTCGCGGGCGGCCTCATGTTGGGCGAAGCGTTGCTGATCGAGACGCCAGCAGACGCCCTCACGAGGATCTGGCGAGACGACCCCAGCCTGC
The DNA here is from genome assembly GCA_035275365.1 of Polyangiaceae bacterium. GTDB lineage: Bacteria > Myxococcota_A > Polyangia > Polyangiales > Polyangiaceae > DASWDH01. The sequence continues at coordinate 4,139 of DATEMX010000544.1, forward strand.
ACCAGTATCGACCCACCGTGAGCCTGACCTCCAACGGCGCCTCTCTCAGCCTTTCAGGGACGTGGTAAACGGCGCGGCGCTCTGTAGCGATCCCAGTCGCCGCCAAGGCCGCCAAAATCGCCAAGGGGATTAGGTGGGGAGATGCTGACCTGAGAGGTGGAGCTGAAGACTCGGAAGATCGAGACCGGGAATAGGGCCGCAGCAAAGCGCAGGGGACAAAGCCTCGACCGCACAAGCTCCACACCTGACAAGACTCCACCACGAGAACCCAACCCCCTCTTGGCGGCCTTGGCGATCTTGGCGCCCTTGGCGATGACTGAGATCATCTCCACCCACCTTCACAGCCCAGTCGTACGAAAGCAAAAAGATTCTCGAAAATCGCTTCAACGCGGACCAGGGGTTTGGGGTTCTACCCGACAAGATGCTCCTCCCGCTGAGTTCGAGCGGCGGATCCTCCGCTACTCGGCTGAACTCACCGCTCGGCGCAGGCATCGTTCACTGAACCGTTTCTCCCATCGATAGCGCGACCACGCGCGAGAGGTTTCATCTTGCGACGACGAAGCCATGCCCTCCTAGGGGCGGCGGCGGCGATCGGGTTTGCTCTGCTCGAAGCAGCGCCCGCGCACGCCGACGATCCCTCGCTCCTACCACCGAAACTCGCCACGAGCGCGCCTGCGCAAGATCCCCGCGCTGGCGCCGCGCCACGCGCCGTCGTGCTTCTCGAGCTCGACGTCGACAAAGACGGCAAGGTTGTCGACGTGCGGGTGATCCTCTC
>DATEMX010000545.1:0-2712 GCA_035275365.1 Polyangiaceae bacterium
CTGTTCCGTCGACGTATTGGCTCGGGACGTAGACCGTGACTCTGCGCGTGAAGGCGCGCCGGCTCTGAAGCGTCGCGTCGTCGCCTTTGTAGATCTGGCTGTCGGCCGAGCTCATCGTGAATTGGAACGACTTGCCGTGAGGAACGTTCTTCGTGGCAATATCCGGGTGCTCGGGCGGATTGGGCTCCAGGGTCACATCGCCGTCGCCTTCGATCCCGGGATCGCCGACGGTCCAGTTGCCGCGCCCGTCGGCGGAACCCTCTTTGCCCGCTTCCATGCCTGGCGAACCGCCCGAGCCGCCGGCCGAACTCGCGTCGTTCATGGACGATCCGGTACCGGTCGATCCGCCGTTGCCGGCTTGGCCGCCCGTGGTCGACGTGCCCGTCGACGACGTGGTGGTACCGGTGGTCGTGGAGCCGGAGGTGGCGGTCGTGCTCGTCATCGTGCCGCTTGGCGGATCACTCGCCCCGCACGCGCTCACGAGAAGGCCACCAATCAGAGAAATTCGCGATGCCGAACGATTCATGCGTGCTCCTTCGAGAAAGACCAAGATTTCGAGGCGGCCGTCTCGAAACCTACAAAATGCCGGACGAGCGCATAGCGGGTCAATGGGAACGGCCGCCGAAGACGTACAGGCATTTGCAATCGTCGCCCAGGAAGGCTCTTCGCGCGTTCGTTCACGTTCAAAAATAGCGGCCTGTCTTGAATTCGAGACAGGATCGGTGGCTCAAAGTCTGCGAGGAGCGGCTGGCGACGGGAGCGTTCTAGGTCACGTATGGGTAGGAAATACTCCTTACATGGGACGGCTAGGGTATCGCGCCGGCGACACGCTGGTTGTGGCTTTCGCAACGCCGCTGTCGATTTGAAGAGAAACCGAGCAACGCGGGTGGAATTTACCGCAACGAACGCCAGCGCTCTTGCCCCGTCGCGGCGTCGCGCGCGACGACGAGGCCGTCGGGAGCGTGCGACACGATCAGCTCATCGTCTGTCGCGTAGGTCTCGTGGGCGAAAGCCGCGGTCCAGCGGCGCTCTCCACCCAGCACGTCGCGTGCGACGAGGTCGCCGTCGAGCTCGAAGACGAAGTGTGCGTTGGCGGCGAGCACCGCTCGATCGGTCGTCCAGCGGACTCGGAGATCGGCGCGATCGAACGAGACCATGCCGAACACGACGATGCTGGGAGCTTTCCACCACGAATTCCGATCGGCCATCAGCGGGTAATTGCCATTTCCGATCGAGCTCGCAGGGGGGATCACCCACCACGAGAGCGTTCCTCCGACGTCCGCCGACTGTCGAATCACGTCGCCCGTCGAAGTCATCTCGACGATGCGTTCGCGGGAGGCGACGTAGAGCTTGTCCCCCCGTACCGTCACCGGCTCGTGCTCGCCCATCTCGATGTCGATCTGTCGCACGATCGTGCCCTCGGCGTTCACCACGGCGAGTCGACCGCCCGACAACGGAACGAATGTTCGTGGACCGATGGCGACGGGGCGCGCCACGGCGTGGAGCAGGCTCCACGCGCGCGTTCCCGAGGGCGCGTCGATCGCCGTCACGACATCTCGACCCCAGACGAGCAAACGATGTTCGCTCGTCGACACGATGTAGGGCCACTCCCCGCAGTTCGGGTCGACGGCCCAGCGCGCGTTTCCCGTCGTGAGATCGTCGGCGCGAACCCATGGCCCGACCGACGTATAGATCACGTCGCGATCGATGACGGGGCGCGCTCCGACGGGTACGCGAACCTCACGAAGCAAACGGCCCTTCTGTCGATCGAGGAGACGCACGGTGCCGTGGTTCTCCACGTAGACCCCACTCGGCGCGAGAACGGGCGTCGAAGGCGGCACCCGCGAGGTTGCCATCGTCGCCGCCAATCCGCACGCGCACGCCGAGCGCTCGACGAAGAGTCGCCAGGCGCGCGCGGCGCACCCTCGCCGTGCCGCAACGCCGCCGAACAGCCGGGCCGAAACGCCGACGGCAAGAAGCGCCCAGAGGTCCGTGGGATCGTGCACGATTCGCCAGTGGCAACCGAGCCATGCGGCTCTGTCGACGACGAGCGTTGCCGCCGTCGACGATGTCTTCAGGATCGCGAAGACGGCGCCCACCGCCACGTGCCAGCCGAGAAAGGCCCGCCACCGGCGGGCCCCTGCGAGAGCGGCGACGAGGGCGGGAGCCATCAGCAATCCCGCGAAGTCGCTCAATTTGCCGGTCAGCGCCGGTGGTAGGAGTCGCGCTGACTTGAGGTAGTGATCGTTCAGAACGAGGATCGCGAGGCTCGCCCACCAGGTCGGGTGCAGCAGCGCGCGCGCTGGTTCAAAAGGGCGCTCCGGCAACATGCGGTGAACAACGTCACCGCCTGCCGGAACTTACACTTGTCGTCAGCCTGAGCGAGTGGGGCCGCCGGCCGCCTGCTCAGACGTCGGCGCGACGGCGGTTTTTGATCTCGGCGCCGAGCATCTCGACGAAGCCCGCGAGGGGCATCGAGATCTGCTCTTTCTGGCCGTAGCGTCGCACGGTGACCGTTTCGGCCTCCATCTCTTTGCCGCCGACGATGAGCAAGATGGGGATTTTGCGCGTCGATCCTTCTTGGATCTTCTTTCCCATCGTTCCCTGGTTCGAATCGAGCTCCACGCGCACGAGCTCGTTGCGCAAGATCGCTTCGATCTTCTTGCCGTAGTCGAGAAACTTGTCGCTCACGGGAATCACGCCGACTTGCAC
>DATEMX010000546.1:0-5699 GCA_035275365.1 Polyangiaceae bacterium
CATATCGGTCATTCCGCGCCTCAGTCTTCGACGAAGCCGGGGACGGCAAAGCCGTCGTGCGCGGAGCGGGGCGACTCGGCGAGCGCCTCGTCGTGGGCGAGCCCGGGACGCGGGACGTCGGGCCGGAGCGCCATGCGATCGACCTGGACATGCGCCGTGGGCGGCACGTTCGTCGTATCGAGCTCGTCGAGCTTTTGCACGTAGCCGACGATGGCCGAAAGCTCGGCTGTCATTCGCCGGATCTCGTCGGGCGCGAGCGCGAGACGCGCGAGTTTGGCGACGTTGGCGACGTTGGACTCAGTGAGTGGGGCTCCGCCTTTGGAATCGGACGACATCGCTGGCCGATATAGCACAGCGCGCAGGGCATAAACCCTGCAAAACACAGGATAGGCCGGCCTCGTGGGCCGCGCTTTCGTTGGGGTGGGGTTCCGTTCATGACCTTTGACAGCTTGGGCATCGTTGGCACGACGGTGGGTGACAAGTACGTCATCGAGGCCGTGGTCGGCGAAGGATCGTTCTCGCTCGTCTATCGCGCCATGCATTTGGTGTGGCGAACGCCGGTAGCCATCAAGTGCTTTCGCGGTTTTCACGACGTGCCGTCCGAGACGCGCGACAGGCTCCTCCTCGAGTTCGTGCAGGAGGGCGCGCTTCTCTCGGAGCTGTCCGGCAAGAGCGCCACCATCGTGCAAGCGCGCGACGCCGGCACCCTCGTGGCGGCGCGCGGCGAAGCGCTGCCTTACATCGTCCTCGAATGGCTCGAGGGTCGAACGCTCGAGAGCGTGCTCGAAGAGCAACGCGCGGTCTTCGGCGAGAGGGGATGGCCCATCGAGCGCGTCATCGAAGTCGTGGCGCCCATCGCGACGGCGCTCGGCATGGTGCACAGGAGGGGCATCGCCCACCGCGACATCAAGCCGAACAACATCTGGATCGGCGGCGCGTTCGACTCCGAGGAGATGTTCGTCAAGCTGCTCGACTTCGGCATCGCCAAGGTCGTCGGCACCCTCAAGGGACGAGAGTTTCGCAAGACCAAGGGGACGGTCACCTCGTTTACCCCCGCCTACGGTGCGCCGGAGCAGTTCAGTCGCAACCTCGGCGCGACCGGTCCTTGGACCGACGTGTACGCGCTTGCGCTCGTCTTCGTCGAGCTCTTGGCGGGGCGATCGCCGATCGAAGGCGATGATTTCATCCAGCTCGGGATGGCCGCCGTGGATCCCGCGCACAGGCCGACGCCGCGCGCGCTCGGCGTGCCCGTGCAAGACGCGCTCGAGCGCGTCTTGCGCAAGGCGCTCTCGGTGCGGCCCGACGATCGCTTTGCCACGGCTTCCGATTTCTGGGACGCGCTCGAGAATGCTCGCGAGCGAGCCCGCAGGCCGACGGTTCGCGTGGGTAGCTCGCCTTCGGGCACGGACGCCGCGCCTGAACGGCCGGCCCTGCGTCGACTGCGGCCCGCGCTGGCGACCGGGGTCCTCTCCTTGGCCGTGGGAGCGCTGGTGGGGGGAGGTTTGCACCTGGATCCGACGGGCGTCGCCGGCCGCTTTGCCCAGGGCGCCAGGGTGCACCTTTCGGCGATGGGCGCTTGGTTCTCGCGCTCGAGCCAAGCGAGCACCGCACCTTCTGCCGTCGTCGCGAGTCGTCCTCCGCGCGTCACGTGTCCGGACGACATGGTGACCGTCGCCGGGACCAAGTTCTCGATGGGCAACGACGATCGCGAGCCGGACGACAGCGAGCTGCCCGTGCACGAGGTGAGCCTTTCGTCGTTCTGTATCGATCGTCGCGAGGTGACGGTCGGCTCGTATCGGCTCTGCGCCGAAGAAGGACGTTGCGAACGGGCGCCGTTCGAAGTGGCGTGGCGAGGCATCGCCGACGAAGACAAAAGAGCCTTCAGTTCGGCTTGCAACGGGGACGATCCCGAACGCAACGCGCACCCTGTGAACTGCGTCGATTGGAACATGGCCGCCCGTTATTGCGAATTTGCCGGCAAGCGCCTGCCGACCGAAGCCGAGTGGGAGCTCGCTGCGCGCGGCACCGATCGACGCTCGTTTCCGTGGGGCAACGAGATGCCCGACGCGTCGCGCGCCAACGCGTGCGGTCGCGAGTGCGGCTCGTGGGCGCAAAAGAGCGGGCTCGAGGCGAGCCTCCTCTACAAGGACGACGACGGATTCGCGCTCACCGCGCCCGTCGGCTCGTTTCCGCGAGGGCGGTCGCCCTTCGGTGCGTTCGACATGGCTGGTAACGTCGCCGAGTGGGTCGGCGATTGGGAAGGCCCTTATCGGGCGGAGCCCGAGAACGACCCCCCGGGTCCCGCGGAGGGAACACGGCGCGTCGTGCGGGGAGGCGCGTTCAACGGCTCACGTCCCTCGTGGTTTCGCGCGACGCGTCGATGGGGCGACGAGCCCGATACGCGAAGCCACGCCTACGGTTTCCGGTGCGCGCGTTCGCTTTCGCCGCCGAAATCGAAATAGATCGAGGTCTCATCCGCGGCGACATATCCGTGGTGCGGCGTCTCCGGACCTTTTCCGCCGCGCCGCAGGCCGCCGGGTAGATCGCCCCGCTCGTACGCTTCGCGCGTCACCTCGGAGCTCGTCCCGCCTAGCTCCACCTCGGCACGGCGGCGGATCGTGCGCTCGTCGGCGTGCGGTACACGCTCGGGCGAATCCGTCGGATCGCGCTGTTCGCCCCCGTGGGCGAAGGTGCGGTGGCGCGGTTCGGCGATCCACCGGTATCCCGGGATGCGCTGCGCGAACCCCCAAAGGCGGGCTTCGAGTCTTCCGAGAATGCTCATGCGCCGTTCTTGAGGCAGGGTCCCTCCCTTCGGGGAGTGCCGTGCGACGTAGGTCCGAGAAAGCCAAGCCAAGCCAAGCCAAGACAAGACAAGACAAGACAAGAAGGAAGAGAAGAAGAGGCGGAAGAGCTCGGATTTGACTTTGAGCCGCCCATGCGTACCCTTCGCGGTCCAAACCCCTACCGGGGCCCCGCCCTTCGCCAAAGGTTGGCGCGAGGGTCGCCCCGAAACCAAAGCCACTCTTCTCAGCGCAATCCTTCGGGTCCGGTGCTCCCTCGCGAGAGGGGGTTGGTCCGAGGGGAAAAGTGGCCGAACTAACCGAAAGGAGCGCGCAAAGTGGCTGATACGACGACTGAAGTTTCCGCGGCCCCGCAGGCCGACGTTCTCCCCCCGCGAACTCCGGGCGAGCTTCCCCTCCCGCTGCGTTCGCTCATCGAAGCCGGCGTGCACTTCGGGCACCAGACCAAGCGCTGGAACCCCAAGATGCGCCCCTTCATCTACGGCGCCCGCAACGGTATCCACATCATCGATCTCGACCAAACGGCGCGCATGTTCAAGCGAGCCTACGAGTTCATCGTCGAGACGGTGGGCCGCGGCGGTCACATCCTCTTCGTCGGCACCAAGCGCCAGGCACAAGACATCGTCATCGAGGAAGCGCAGCGCGGCTCGATGTTCTACGTCACCAACCGCTGGCTCGGCGGCACGCTCACCAACTTCCGCACCATCAAGCAGGGCCTCGATCGCCTCCGCTCGCTCGAGCGCATGAAGGACGACGGTACCTACGAGCAGCTTCCCAAGAAGGAAGTTTCGCGCCTCGAAAAAGAGCGCGAACGCCTCGAAAAATATCTGGGCGGTTTGAAGAGCATGGGTTCCTTGCCGCACGCCGTGTTCGTGATCGATCCGCACCAGGAGCAAATCGCCGTGAGCGAAGCGCGCAAACTGGGCGTGCCGATCATCGCCATCACCGACACCAACTGCGATCCTGACGTCATCGATTTCATCATTCCGGGCAACGACGACGCCATCCGCTCGATCAAGCTCATCACGTCGCGCGTCGCCGACGCTTGCATCGAAGGCGGGCAGCGCCGCAAGGACAACCTCGCCGGTCGTCAGCCCCAGCGCGACGACGCCGCCATCTACGCCGGACCGCGGACGCGCGCCTCGCGCTCGACCAACTAGCACTGCTGCCGCAGACTTGGCAGGAGATATCGAAGTCACTCAGTCGGCCAGCGCCGGCTGAGCCAGAGGAGATCCCATCATGGCAGAGATCACTGCACAGCTCGTGAAGGAGCTTCGCGAGCGCACCCAGGCCGGCATGGCCGACTGTAAAAACGCCCTCGTCGAGGCCGCCGGCGACATGGAAAAGGCCGTCGAGGTCATCTTGAAGAAGGGCCTCGCCAAGAGCGCCAAGCGCGCGGGCGCGGTGGCCTCCGAAGGCGAGGTCCGCGCGCTCGTCTCGGAAGGCGCCAAGAGCGCCGTCCTGGTCGAGGTCAACATCCAGACCGATTTCGCCGCTCGCAACGACAAATTCAAGGCGTTCGTCGGCGATGTCGCCAAGGTCGCGGCCGGCGCCAAAGAAGGCGACGACCTCGACAAGCTGCCTTATCCCGGAGCCGGCAAGACCGTCGGTGAGGTGAAAGACGCGCTCATCGCGCAGATCGGCGAGAAGATCACCGTTCGCCGATTCAAAAAGCTCGATCTCCAATCGCCGGCCGGCGCCGTGCACTCCTACGTGCACTTGGGCGGCAAGATCGGCGTACTGCTCGAGGTCTCGGCCGAGTCGGCCGCCGTCGCGCAGCACGCCGAGTTCAAGAAGTTCATCGACGACGCCGCCATGCAGGTCGCCGCGATGGCGCCGCTCTACCTCACGCGCGGCGAAATCCCCAAGGCCGCCATTGACAAGCAGCGCGAGATCTACACGGCGCAGCTCCGCGAAGAGCCGAAGCCCAAGCCCGAGCAGGCCTGGCCGAAGATCATCGAGGGCAAGGTCAACAAGTGGTGCGGCGAGGTCTGCCTCATGGAGCAAGAGTCCGTCATCGTCCCGGGCCAGACCATCGATCAGGTTCGCGGGAATGTGGCCAAAGAAGCCGGCGGCCCCATCAACCTCGTTCGCTTCGTTCGCTTCGAGCGCGGCGAGGGCATCGAGAAAGGTCCGGTCGACGACTTCGCCGCCGAAGTCGCCAAGATGGCCGGCGCCTAATCCATGACGACCGAGGCGGGAGCGAGCCCACGGCTCTGCGCCGTCTCGGTCGATCTCGACGAAATACCGTTCTACCGGCAGATCCACGGGCTCTCGTCGGGCGAGCGCGCCGGCGATCACGCGGTCTTCGACGTCGCGCTCTTGCGGCTCGAAGATTTTGCCCGCGCGCTCGGTATCCCGCTGACGTTTTTCGTCATCGGTGCCACGCTCGAGCGGCCCGACAACGCGCGCAAGCTCGCCGAGCTTGCGTCGCGCGGGCACGAGCTCGGCAATCACACCTACGGACACAAGTACGAGCTGACGCGTCTCGATGCCGCCGTGATGAGCGACGAGGTCGTGCAAGGCGAGCTCGCCATCGAGCGGGCCACCGGCCAAAAGCCGGTCGGCTTCCGCGCGCCCGGCTATACGGTGACGGACGAGCTTTTGGGGCTCCTCGAGCACCGCGGCTACCTCTACGACTCGTCCGTGTTTCCTTGCCCGCTCTACTGGGCGGCCAAAAAGACGGCGATTTCGCTCATCCGCCTCCGGGGCCGCAAGTCGCATTCGGTGGCGGATACGGCCAACGTCCTTCGTGCGCCGGCGCGTCCGTATCGCATCGGCCATCCCTACTGGGAGCGCGGGGGAGGGCTCCTCGAGCTACCTGTCCAGGTGACCCGCGGGCTGCGCGCGCCGTTCATCGGTACGTCGCTCACCGTGGCCGGTCCGCTCATCGCCAAG
>DATEMX010000547.1:0-7802 GCA_035275365.1 Polyangiaceae bacterium
TGGCCAAAGACACCGGGCGCTCGAACCGTCGCCGCGGCGCTCGTGCTCACGGCGTGCGCCGGTGAGCACGGCGAAGGCGCGGCCCCCACGGTATCCAAGACGATCGCCGGCGTCGCGGTTCCCGCGCCGACAGGGCCCGCCGCCGCGGCCCCCGAAGCGAGCAGTGCCGCCGATCCGGCGCCGCTCGATCCGATCGCCGCGCCTTATCGCGACGCGGCGGCCCACATTGCGCGCGCGAGCCTCGAAGCCGACGGCACGTGGGAACGGCTCACGATTCTCACGGACGTGATCGGCGCGCGCATGACCGGCACGCCCGAGCTCGAGCGCGCTGTCGCGTGGGCGCGCGACGCCTTCGTGCACGACGATCAAGAGGGCGTCGCCGTCGAACCGGTGCGGGTGCCTCGATGGGTGCGCGGCGACGGCTCGGGCGAGATCGTGGGATCGAGTCCGCGGCGCTTTAGCGTGCTCGCGCTCGGAGGCAGCGTCGGGACGCCCCGCGGAGGCATCACCGCCGAGCTCATCGTGGTGCGCTCGTTCGAGGAGCTCGAGCAAGCGCGCGATCGCGTCAAGGGCAAGGTTGTCCTTTTCGATCATCCCATGGCCCTGGCGGGGGATCCCAGCCTGAGCTACGGCGCCGCCGTGGCGTTTCGCAACGCGGGCGCCATGCGTGCGGCGCCGCTCGGTGCGAAGGCCGTGCTCGTACGCTCGGTCACCGCCGTGAGCTTGGGATCGCCTCACACCGGTCACACGCGCTACCGCGAGGGCAAGGGCGAGCGCATTCCAGCGGCGAGCGTCACCCTCGAAGACGCCGAGCTGCTCGCGCGCATCGCCAAGCGCGAGGATTCCGTGAAGGTCAAGCTCGCCATCGGCGCCAAGACCGTCGGCGAAGCTACCTCGGGCAACGTCGTCGCCGAACTGCGTGGCTCGGAGCTGCCGAACGAGATCGTGGTCATCGGCGCGCACCTCGATTCGTGGGACGTCGGCCAAGGCGCACAAGACGACGGCGCCGGCACCGTCATCGTGATGGAGTCGCTCGCCACGTTGCGGCGCCTCGGGCTAAGGCCGAGGCGGACGATTCGCGCCGTCCTCTTCACGGCCGAAGAGATGGGCGGGCTTGGCGCCAAGCAGTACGTCGTGGCCCATAAGGACGAACTCGAACGTCACGTCGCTGCTTTCGAGGTCGACACCGGCGCCGGGGCGCCCCTCGGCTTCATGACCGACGGCGCTCCGTGTTGGGCCCCGGAGGCGCGCGTGCTCGCTCGCCTCCTCGCCCCTATCGGAGCAGGCTCCGTCGACCCCGGCTACCCCGGCACCGACGTGCTCTTTTTGAAGCCGGCAAAGACGGCGCTCCTCGGTCTCAAGCAAGATATCTCCCACTACTTCGACGTCCACCACTCCGCCGCCGACACGCTCGAGAAGATCGCCCCCGACAATCTTCGCCGCGGCGTGGCCGCGCTGGCCACGATGGCCTACGTCGTCGCCGATCGCCCGAGCACGTGGCGATGCCCCGAGCCCGCCGTCAAGGGTGGGACGTGACTCATCGCCGGTGTCTACGGGATGAACTTCGACGCTGACGCTTCATCCTACAACATGCCCGAGCTCAAGTGGCGCTACGGATACCCGACGGCCCTCTTGCTCATGATCCAGCGTCGTCGGTCTTCTCGTCTACTACCGAACCAAGGGGTGGATCGGGCAAGCGCCCGCGAGGAGCAAGAAGGACAGGTAGCGCGGTGATGTCGCGCTTACTCCAAATCAGCCGACGGGCAAGCGGATGAAGAACGTCGTGCCGGCCCCCTCGACGCTTTCGAACGTGAGGGTGCCGCCGTGCTTGTCGACGATGACGGCGCGTGCCAAGGCGAGCCCTTGACCGGTCCCGCGCCCCGGTTCCTTGGTCGTGAAGAAGGCGTCGAACACCTTGCGTTTGATGGACTCGGGGATGCCACACCCCGTGTCGGAGATCTCGACGACGACCGAGGGCGCCTCGTGCCGCGTTCGAATGCGGATGACGCCGCGCCCGCCCGTGTGTCGATTGGCCGACTCGATGGCGTGCGCCGCGTTCACCACAAGATTGAGGAGCACCTGGTTGACGTCCTCGAGGTGACAGGTGACCTGCGGAATGTCGCCGAGCTCGAGCTCCACTGCAGCCACGTATTTGACCTCGTTGGAAGCCACGATGAGCGTCTCTTCCACCGCGCGATTCAAGTCGGCCGGCGACTTTTCGCCTTGGCCCGGGTGCGCAAAGTACTTCATCGCACGCACGATCCGCGCGACGCGCGACACGCCGTCGAGCGTACGGCCGATGGCAACGGGCAGTTGCTCGAGCAAATACGTCAAGTCTGCCTCTTCCTCGGCAGCCATGAGCGCGTCATGAGATTCGCTCTTGGCGTGCTGTCGATATACGTCGACGAGCTTCCGAAGCGCCTCGAAGGCCGATCGCGCGAACTCGGTGCTGTCGCCGATGAATTGAATCGGCGTGTTGATTTCGTGAGCGACGCCGGCGGCGAGCCGCCCCACCGATTCGAGCTTCTGGGCGTGGCGAAGTTCGACTTCGAGGCGGGTTTGCGCCGTCAAGTCGCGGACGAAGATGCACGACAGCGGCTCGCCGTGCGAGAGGATCGGCGTGACCGAGACGGCCGCGGGGAACTCTTCGCCCGAGCCTCGCAGACAGAGCGCGTTCTTTGCGGCAAGCACGGCGATCTGCGCGCTCGGCCCGTCGCGGTCGACATCGTCCGCCATGCCGCTCCGGTGGGCTTCGGGGACGATGAGCTCGCGATAGTCGCTCCCGACGGCACGCGCTGCAGGGTATCGGTACATCGTCTCGGCCGCCGGGTTCCAGTCGCGAATGACGCCCCGCCGATCGATGGTGAAGACGGCGTCGGGGCAAGCGTCGACGACGGCGCGAATCCTGGCCTCGCTGCTGCGCGCTTCTTGTTCAGCGGCCTGCATGCGCTCAAAGAGCTCTGCGTTCTCGAGCGCCATCGCCAATTGTGCGGCCAAGACTTGACCGTCGGCCAACTCGGCCGCCGAGAACGCCGGCGCGCCAGCGTTGCGAACGAGCACGAGCGATGCGTTGGCGCCGCCACGACCGACGAGTGGACATACGAGCGCGGCGCCGGCGACCGGCTTCTCCGATTGGGGGCGCGGGAGGGTGGACAGTCGGATCGACTTGCGGTCCTCCGTCACCTTGGAGTGACATTGCTTCAAGACCGCGTCGGACAAAGGTTGATCGCCGTCGATACGAACGGGCTCCGCGCCGCCGGCGCGCCCGCGGACAATCGCCGCGCCGTCGGCTCCGAGCGATCGCTTGGCGATCTCCAGGGCTCGCGGAAGAAGATCGACGTGGTCGCGCACGGCCATGAGCGATGCGCTCACCTCGTGCAGGGTCGCCGTGCCGCGAACGCGCCGCTCTTCGCCAGCCCTGCGCAAGGCGGCAACGATGTCGGAAGGGTGCGATGTCTTCTCCAAGAAATCGTAGGCTCCGAGCCTCATGCACTGGGTAGCGAGCTCTATCGAACCGTCACCGGACGCGACCACGATGGTCATCGAGGGGTCGTGACGCTTGAGGGCTGCGAGCGTCTCCAGCCCGCTCATTCCCGGCAACCCCAGATCGAGCACCCCGAAGTCGAAGCGCGTCGTCCTCGACGCCTGCAACGCCTCGTCGCCCGACGTCACGGCGAAACTCGTGAACCCCAGACCCTTCAAGGCCGCGGTGATGAGCGAGTTCCAATTGGCGTCGTCGTCGACCACGAGCACCATCGGCTCGGACCCGACGGCGGCGCGAAGGTAACCCTCCGACGGCGCTGTCTCGATTTGAACGGCAGGCGGAGCGGCAGGCAGCCTCTCCGAAGCGGTACCTCGCATTCAATCCCCCTGGTCAGGCGAAGCGCCCGAGCACCGTCCGCAGAACGGCGGAACGGACCAGAGCTTGAGCGGACGCACACCGCCGCACCAAGGCCTACAGGCTCGCCAGAGCCGTCGTCGCCGGCCGCTCTGGCGAGATGTTCGTCAGGCGCTCTTGGGGGTCATCATTTCTTTTCGGCGTGCTTGCCGACGACCTTGCCTGTCGCGTCGACGTAGAGCTGCTCCTTGGTGTCGCCGATCTTGATGTCGGCTTTGTAGAGCCGCCCGTCGTCGCTGAGCTTGTCGACCTTGTCGACCTTGCCGCCCTGCGCTTCGCGAGCGATCGTTTCGCGCGTCGACGGCGGAAGCTGATCCATGGGGATCTCTTTGTCGTCGGCATGAGCCGGCTTGGTCGTCGTGGGACCGAGCGCGAGCGTGGCTGCGGCGAGGAGGATTGCGAGTCGTTTCATGGTGCGATTTCCTTTTCTCGAGTCGCGCATCCATTGCGCACTGGACCCCTACGCAAGCGCGGTGCCACGCTCCTTCAGAGCTCGTCGGCTCCGCTGCTCGGCTGCTGATGGCTCAGGCCGCTCATGGCTCAGCCTGATCGCGAGCACCCGTTTCGCCTTCGACGCCTGTCCCGGTGCGGCGATGTAGGGTCAATGGTTAAAAAGTAATTAAATGACACCGATTCGAAATGTTCGTGAAATGCGCTAGCGGGTACTTCGGGGGGGGCGCTCGACCTGCGATGTGCGGTCGGCGCGCAATCTCGGAGGACACATGAAACCCGCGGGCAAACTCCGCATTGCTTTGTATTCGCTCATTTTTTCGGCGATGACATTGGGGACATCGTTCGTCGCCATGGCCGACGGAGCAGCGCCCGCGGGCTCGGCTGCAGCGCCCGACCTCGCAACGAGGGTCGCCGATCTCGAGGCTTATGTGAAGAACACGGCGCCGACGGCGCTGACCGACACGCCAGGCCCTGGCCACAACGCCTGGATGATGACTTCGGCAGCCCTCGTCTTGTTCATGACGCTCCCCGGGCTCGCGCTCTTCTACGGCGGTCTCGTACGACGCAAGAACATCCTCAGCGTCATGGCGCAATGTCTCGGCTGCGCCGGCATCGTCACCATCCTTTGGTGGGCGGTCGGATACAGCTTCGCGTTCGCCGACGGCGGTTCGGCGATCCTCGGCAGTACGAAGTTCATGTTCCTCAACGGCGTCACGTCGGCGCCCAACACCTCGTACGGCCCTTGGGTCTCGCAGAACGTGTTCTCGATGTACCAGCTCATGTTCGCGATCATCACGCCCGGTCTCATCGTCGGCGCCATCGCCGAACGCATGAAATATTCGGCCATCATGGCGTTCATCGTGGTGTGGATGTTCGCCGTCTACTTCCCGCTCGCTCACATGGTATGGGGCTCCGACGGCCTGATGAACGGCCTCGGCAATGCCAACGCCGCCATCAAGTCGATCGACTTCGCGGGCGGAACGGTCGTACACATGTCGTCGGGCTGGTCGGCGCTCATCCTCTGCATCATCCTCGGCAAGCGACGCGGGTTCGGCCAAAAGGCATTCTTGCCGCACAGCCTCACCCTCACGATGGTCGGCACGGGCATGCTCTGGGTCGGCTGGTACGGCTTCAACGCCGGCAGCGCAGTCGCCGCCGACGGCATCGCGGCAGGCGCCTTCGTTTCGACGACGCTCGCTACCGCGGTCGCATGTGTCGTGTGGCCCGCCCTCGAGTGGATCACCCGCAGGAAGCCGACCGTCCTCGGGTTCTGCTCGGGCGCCGTCGCCGGCCTCGTCGTCATCACGCCGGGTGCAGGTTTCGTCTCGCCGACGGGAGCTGTCCTTATCGGCCTATTGGCGGGCGTCGTTCCCTTCCTCGCCTGCACGAAGCTCAAGAACTACTTCCAATACGACGACGCGCTCGACACCTTCGGTGTCCACGGCGTGGGCGGTACGATGGGAGCGCTCTTGACCGGCTTCTTCGCGACGCCGACCGCCAACGGCAACCTCAGCACCAACTTGAGCGCGATTGTCGGCGAAACGTTGTGGCTCGAGCAACTGAAGGCCATGGCGCTCACGATGGCCATCTCGATCCCCGCTACCATCGCCATCGCATACGCCATCAAGGCCACCATCGGACTTCGCCCCGACACCGAGGACGAGGAGTATGGGCTCGATTCGACCGACCACGGCGAGTCCGGCTACCACTACGACGAAGAGGGCGTCTCGGCGCTCCACTCGGAGTCGGCGCC
Organism: Polyangiaceae bacterium; assembly: GCA_035275365.1. Taxonomy (GTDB): domain Bacteria; phylum Myxococcota_A; class Polyangia; order Polyangiales; family Polyangiaceae; genus DASWDH01. The sequence goes on from DATEMX010000547.1 coordinate 6,105, forward strand.
CATGTCCGCGCACCAGAAGGCAGCCGAAGCTTGAAGCGGTGATGATCGTGATCTGCTCCTGCCAAAGTCTGCGGCAGTAGTGTTAGTCTGCATCCGCTTCGGTCGCCGTAGTTCGTAAACGATAGCCGATGCCGGGCTCGGTCAAGAGGTAGAGCGGCTTGGCTGGAGTGGTCTCCAGCTTCTCGCGCAGGTAGCGCATGTAAACGCGGAGATATTGGACCTGGTCGGCGTGGCCCGGCCCCCATATTTCGAGGAGCATCTGCTGGTGCATCACCACGGCGCCGCTCGCGCGAAGCAAGACCGAGAAGAGCTTGAACTCCGTGGCCGAGAGCCTAACGTCGCGGCCCTTCACCAAAACGCGCCGCAAGCGCGGATCGATCTGAAAGTCGCCGAAGGAGCGCTCGGTGTCGTCGATCCACGCGAACGTGCGGAGCAGCCCTCGGACCCGCGCGAAGAGCTCCCGCTCGCGAAACGGCTTGGTGATGAAGTCGTTGGCACCGCCGTCCAAGGCGTCGACGATGTCGCGTTCGCTCGATCGCGCCGAGAGCACGAGGATGGGGACGCGGCTGCACTCGCGGATGTGCGTGGCGACGCGCACGCCGTCGATGTCGGGGAGCCCCAAGTCGAGCAAGACCAGCGCCGGCTGCACCGAAAAGGCGTTGGCGATCGCCTCTTCGCCAGTCGTAGCAGAGGCCACGTGATAGCCGTGCTCCGCCAGCAGGGACCTCAAGATCTCGAGCATCCGCGGGTCGTCTTCTACCACCAGGAGGGTGGGCTTCGATGGCGCGCTCGAGGAAGCGACGGCAGCGGCGCGCGCTGCGCTCATTGCAGCTCCGGCAGGTGGTGAAGGGCGTCGCTCGGGTGCACGGGCGTGGCTGGCAGCTCGAGACGTACGACTGACTCCCCTTCGTCGCCCGCATCCATTCGAATGGTCCCGCCGTGCGCGAGCATGATCGCGCGACAAATCGTGAGGCCCAGGCCCACTCCGCCGTCGCCCTTCGGCGCGCCGCGCGCGCGATAAAACTTGTCGAAAATTCGTTCGCTTTCGTCGCTCGGCAGGGCGTCGCCGCCGTCGCGCATCTCCAAGCAAACCGCGTTGTCTCCGCCGGCGAGCGCGATTTGGATGGGATTTTGGTGCGGCGAATACTTCGACGCGTTCTCGAACAGGTTCATGAACACTTGCTCGAGCAAGAGCGCGTCCATGGCGACCATCGGTAGGTCCTTCTGGGTTTGGATGTCGACCTGACGCGAGCCGAGAACGCGCGAGCTCCGGCGAAGCGCCGCGGCGACGACCTCTCCCAAGTCGCCCGGCACGGCGCGAAGCTCGAGCCCGCCCGCTTCGGCGCGCGTCATCGCCAACAGATTGCGCAGAAGGTCGTCGATGCGCTGCGCCTGCTCGGTGATGCGGGCGATGATGTCGCCGCGAGCGTCGTCGCCCATCTTCCGGTGGCTTCTGTCGAGCATCTGCGCGCTCGCGGAAATCATCGCGAGCGGCGTCTTCAGGTCGTGAGACACCGAGCTCAAAAGATTGCTCCGCGCCCGCTCCGTTTCTACTTGGAGGCGAGCCTTCTCCGCGTCGCTCGTGAGCATGCAGCGCTCAAAGGCATTGGCGATCTGTCGCGAAGCCGCGAGGAGCAAGTCGCGATCGTCGCGGCGCAGCGCCTCGTTGCGCCGCGACCTCACGAGCGCGAGACCCAT
>DATEMX010000548.1:0-2371 GCA_035275365.1 Polyangiaceae bacterium
CTCTTGCAGCTCAGGCGTGTGGCGAAGGCGGCGGGGGTGGTCGTCGAAGTCGAGCTCGGGCGTGTCGAGCGACGAGGGGGGAAACGACGCTACCTCTTCGCCCCGAGAGAAGAAGTCGCTCTCTTCGAAGCCCGACGCACTCTCGTCCGCCTCCCTCGCGGCCGCTTTGGCGTCGGCGGATGAACTGGCCGCTTCGGCAGGCGTCGGGGTCGTCTCTCTGGTGGCCTTGGAAACTCGACCCTTCTTGCGTCGCGTTCGGGAACCCTTGCTCATGCCTCGCGTCTTTCCGTCAAGATTCGAGCCCAGCCACTTCCGGTCCCCACATGTCGACTTCCCAGGATGGCGGATCGAACAGCGATTCGCAAATCCAAGCGACATCAGGGCGTTCGTGGCGCCCGTGACCTGCTGAACCGTTCATCTGCCGCCTCGGGCGCTGTGCCGAACTTGCCGATCTCACCCCGGATTCGATCTTCGACGCGAGCCTGTCGACGGTTCGGATCAAAGTTCGTCTTAGGTCCGTACCGCGACAATCCGGCGGAGTTCAGCTGCGAGCTCGTAGACGAGTGGGACGTCGCAACCTTGCTTCGGCTTATCTCACACGAGCCGTAGCGCGACCAGTCGGAATGTGATGGAGGCGCCGGGAATCGAGCCCGCAAAAACCAATCAGTACTCCGCCGTTTCTTCCTTCGTCCCCAGAGGCAACGCGAGCTCGACCTCGGGGAGGGCGGCTTCGCCGCCCTCGAGGTAGGCATACCGGACGAAGTTCGACATGACTTTGTTAACGTAGGTGCGGGTCTCTTCGAACGGAATGAGGGCAGCCCAAACATCGAGGTCCTGCCCCTTCAAGCGTTCGGCCCAGCGTCGGACGGCGCGCGGGCCCGCGTTGTAGGCGGCGGCAGCGAGCGGCGCCGATCCCTTGAACGTGCGCAGCATCTTGGCGAGGTAGCGACCGCCGAGGTCGATGTTGAGCGCTGGGGACCGAAGGCTCTTCTCGTCGAAGGGCACGCCGCCCTCCGCCGCCACCTTGCGCGCAGTGTCAGGCATCAGTTGGAGGAGCCCCACCGCGCGCGCACCCGAGAGCGCGTCGGGATCGTAGGCGCTCTCCTGACGCATCACGGCGTAGATGAGGCCCTTGGGTAGCGCCTCGCGCGCTTCGATCTCCCGCACCTTGTCGAGGTACGGGCGCGGATAAACGCACTTCCACGCCCACTCGGTCGCCGGTGAGGGCGCGTGCATCAGCGTGGCCGACGACACGGCGTCGACGCCGACGCGGTACGAGCGCGCGGCCCGGCCGAGATCGCCATACATCGCGCAGAGAGCCTCCTTTTCGCGCCCCGTGAGGTCGGATGTGGCGTCGCGCTCGTGGGCGCGCAAATAAGTTTCGGCATCTCCGTCGAGTCCGAGCCGGTGATAGAGGTGGGCGATCGGGGGGAGGCGAACAGGCAAAGGGTCGCTCGGCCGAGCATCGCCCGGATCGATCGCGGGCACTGCTTGGGCACCCTCGCCAAGGAGCCTCTGCCTTGCCAGCGATGCGGCGAAGCTCAGCGGGCTCCCGCGAACGACGTCGTTCCACAGCGCTAGCGCCGCGCTCTTGTCGCCGGACTTCAGCGCGGCGATGCCTTCGAGCTCGCGCAGCCGCGCACCTTCCGACGCACTCGAAGTCGCCGCCGCGAGCGTGTGAAGCTCGGCCTTTGCCGCCGCGAACTGTCCGCCGGCGAGGAGCGCCAGTGCGCGCTCGTAGGTTGCCGCGTCGCGCTGCTTGCCGTTCGGAAACTTTCGAAGGTAGGCGCCGTAGCCGGTGCTCGCCTCGGTCCACGAAGCGTGAAGCAACGAAAGGCGCGCGGCGAGGTAGAGCGACTCGTCGGCCCACCCGCTCTTCGAGAATTTGCGCGCCACCGCGCGATAGGCGACGGCCGCCTCTTGATCGTGATCGGCTCGCGAGAGCGAACGGGCGGCGTAATAGAGGGCTTCCGCCTGCCTGGGCCCGGCCTTCGCGCCAATCTTCGCGAAGAGAGCGGCCGCTTGGTCGTAGCGTCCACGCGCCTTGTACCTGGCGAATGCGCGCGCCCACGCGAGCTCGTCGGCATCGGGTGGCAGAGCGGCGCGCTCGGCGAGATCGAGCTCCGCTAAAGCCTCGTCGATGCGCCCTTGGTCGACCATCTTGTCGGCGCGACCCAGGCGCTCTTTACCGGTCAGCGGCCGGTCGGGATCGAGTCGGGCGAGCGCAGCGAGCGCGGCTTTTCCGTCGTCGCCGGGCGTGGCCCGGAGCACGAGAAAGCGGGCGTCTTCCACGGCGACCGCCTTTTGACCCGCGCTCTCGGCGAGCCGCAGGCGAAGCGCGCGCGCGGCGATCTCCGTGGCGTCTTTTCCT
>DATEMX010000549.1:0-2924 GCA_035275365.1 Polyangiaceae bacterium
CCCCGAGCGCGATCCGGCGATGCCGCCGGATTCAGGAAGGTAATTCGATGCGAACCACGGCCACCGCTGTTCTCCTCGCCAATAAAAGCACGAACGTTCGAACACAACTTGAGCAACCTGCGCTTCTTCGCGCTTCGTTTCGCGCGCTGGGAACGGTCGCGCCGACCGCGGCAGCGCGGTGGGCATCGAAGATTTTCCTCACACCGCCTGCACCGCGGCCGTTGTCCGCGCGGGCAGCCGAGCTCTACGCCAAGGCCGACGATCGCTTCTCGATCCCAGTCACCACGATGTTCGAAGGAGCCGACGAAACAACGTCCGTGGCGGTGCTCGTGTGGGGTCGCGGTCCCTGCGTTTACTTCCTCCACGGCTGGGGAGGGCGCAAAAGCCAGTGGAGCTCGTTCGTCGATCCCGTCGTCCGCGCTGGTTTCACGGCCGTTATGCTAGACGCCCCCGGGCATGGCGAATCGCGCGCTCCGCGAAGCTCGATGCTGCACTTCGCTACCGCGCTCGAGGCGGTCGTCGACAGCGTGGGCCCTGCACACGGCTTGGTGGGTCACTCGCTCGGCGCGGCGAGCGCGGCGCTCGCCTTGCGTAGAGCGACGATCGACGCGAGCAAAGCCGTCTTCATCGCTGCGGCCGCCGATCCGGCCGAGTTTTTCACCTCGTTTCTCGACCGAATCGGCGTGCCCGAATCGATTCATGCCTTCGTCAAGACCGACACCGAGCGCCGGTGCGGCTTTCTTTGGACGGACCTCGCCGTCTGCCCGCCCGCTCGGGCGAACATTCCGCCCGCGCTCGTCGTCCACGATCGCGACGACCAAGAGGTCCCCTACCAAGATGCCGAGCGCGTCGTGCGCCGCTGGCCCAACGCCATCCTGATGGGCACCCGCGGGCTCGATCACCAGAGGATCCTGCGCGACGCCGAGGTAGTGCGCCGAGCGGTCGCGTTTCTGGGGGACCAGCAGTAACTTCATCTGGTGATCACGACGCTGCAGGGGGTGACCGCGGAGCAGATTCGGGTCGTGGTCGAACGCGTTCGCGAACTGGGCTTTGTTCCTCACGAGATGCCAGGGCTCATGGGGCAGTCCATGGCATAAGGCTCCGATGCGCAGGCGCTCTCCCGGGGTACGCCGAGTCGACGAATTTTTCGGCTCTGAACAGGTTGGTACGGGGATCGATGCCGAGTTCGCGATCGCCGCCTTGGAACCGCTGGTCACGCTCGAGCGGCGCGAGCGCCTCCTCGAAGTCATCGCGGCGCGGCTCGACTCGGTCACCGTTCTCATGGACGCTCCGCATGACCCCCACAATGGCGGCGCCGTCGTCCGCTCGTGCGACGCCTTCGGCGTCCAACGCTTGCACGTCGTCGAGCGAACCGAGCGCTTCCTCGCGTCGATGACGGTCTCGCGCGGCTCCGAGAAATGGGTCGACGTCCACACCTACGACGAAGCCTACGCCGCCGCCGAGCGCCTCGAGCGCGAAGGCCACGAGTTCATCGCGACCGCCCCCGGCGGCGACCTCGTGCCCGAAGATCTCTCGCAGATCGCCCGCCCGGTGCTCGTCATCGGCAACGAGCGCCAAGGCATCGCCGGCGACCTGCGCGAGCGGTGCAAACGCGCCGTCCGCGTCCCCATGCGCGGGTTCATCGACAGCTTGAATTTGAGCGTGTCGACGGCCATCTTGCTCGCTGCGGCGGTACGAGGCCGAAACGGCGACCTCGCTCCCGAGGAGCGCCGCCGCCTCTACGCACGCGGCCTCTATCTAACGGCCTCGCGCGCGGCCGAAGTGCTCTTCGAGGCCAAGAAGAGCGCGCGATACCCGTGACACCCCAGGGCTTCTATACTACCGTGCCGCTCCGCTGGAGGTCGGCGAACGCATGGCACGAGCAAGCAGCAGCACATCCCAGGGGGGCGGCACCGCCATCCTGGGCAAGGGAACCCACGTCCGGGGGCGCGTCGCAGGCGAAGGTGACCTGCGCGTCGAAGGCGCCATTTCGGGCGACGTTGCTCTGAAGGGCCATCTGGTCGTCTCTGACGGTGGCGAAGTCGTCGCCGACGTGGAGGCCAAGTCGGTCATCGTCGAAGGCGCCATCGAAGGCGACATCTCGGTGAGCGAAGGCGTGGCCATTCGCGCGAGCGCGCGCGTATCGGGCGCCATCCGCGGATCGAGCATCTCGATCGAAGAGGGGGCCAACGTGTCGGGCCGCATCGAAGCAGACTTCGAGCTCCCGCCCGAACTCGGCGGCAAATCGGGCCGCTAGGCGCCCAACCAAGGAAGATAAATGGCCAACACCGTCATCGCGCAAGGCATCACCATCGAGGGGGAGCTCACGTCCGACGAAGACGTCGTGATTCAAGGCACGCTCCGCGGCAAGCTCGTCTCGAAAGACACGGTGAGCGTCGAGAGCGGCGCCGTGGTCGAGGCCGACATCGCGGCTTCGTCGCTCTCGGTAGGCGGCCAGATCACCGGCAACGTCACCGCGTCCGACCGCGTCGATCTCATCCCTGGCGGCCGGCTGGTCGGCGACGTCAAAGCCTCCCGCTTGACAATCGCCGACGGCGCGTCGTTCAAGGGCAACGTAGACATGGACGTCTGAGGCCCAGGCGAGAAGCTAGGTAGGAGAAATCATGGCGGACGTCACCGTAGTCGGGCAGGGCATCTTCCTTCGCGGGAGCATTCGCGGCGAAGGCGACATCGAGATCCGCGGCCGAATCGAAGGCGACATCGAGATCGTGGGCGAGGTCACCATCGCCGAGGGGGCGCTCGTGAAGGCCGACGTCTCGGCGCGCCGCATCGTCGTGCGCGGCGCCGTGGCCGGCAATCTCACCGGCGAAGACGGCGTGCGACTCGAAGAAGGCGCGCGCGTCGTCGGCGACGTGCGAGGGGCGACGATCGGCATCGCCGAGGGCGCGCTCTTGCGCGGCAAC
>DATEMX010000550.1:0-6385 GCA_035275365.1 Polyangiaceae bacterium
GGATCTCGGCACAGCGGGAGGCGGCTTCTCGAATCGTTCGCGCCTCGAAGGCCATCTGGCGCAGCGTCTTCATGCGTCGGTCGGCAAGCACTCGACCCGTGCTCTCGGTACAGGCATTGAAAATGCCGCTCGGCCTCCCTGCCTCGTCTCGGATCGGGCTGTACGAGAATGTGTAGTAGGTCTCCTCGAGGTAACCGAACCGGTGCAGTAGAAGGAAGAAGTCTTCGGACCACGTTGCCTCGCCGGTCTCGATGACTTGGTCCATCATCGGACCGATGATGGACCAAATCTCCGCCCAGCATTCCTGACCAGGCCGACCGAGGAACTGCGGGTGCTTGCTCTCACCCAGGAACGGCCGGTAGCCGTCGTTGTAGAACATCCAGCGCTCGGACCCCCACCACAAGACAATGGGATGGCGTGAGCCAAGGCAGATGCTCACCGCGGTTCGAAGGCTCTGCGGCCACGCTTCGATCGGGCCGAGCGGAGTCTTGGACCAGTCCGTGGTACGGATGATCTCCGCCATCTCCCCCTTGCCGGCAAAAATTTGTGCCGCGAGGGAGCCCGCGCTCTGCGGTTGCTCCTGTTCCGTGCTCGTTCGCTCGCGCATCCTCCCCCCCGTCTCTTTGCGTCCCGCGCACAAGAAACGCGTGCTCATTATATATATCGCAGGTTCCGTTCAAGCATCGTGGCACCGTCGGGTGCCCGTGAATTGCTGGGGGCGGCGAACGTCAATTCCATGACGGTCGGGTAGCGGCCGTGTAGCTGCCCCTGTTGGCCAACCTGGTTCGTTGCCGCTGCATAGCTGCGTGCCTCAACGAGATGAAGGCATCGCAGACGTCGTTCGGTCGATGAGTTTACCTGGGAACTGCACCCGCCTCACTTCCACCCGCCGCGTTGCGGCCGAGGGGCGCGTACGCGAGCGACAGCGTGAAGCGGTAGCTCGGCGCCGTTGCCGACGACTCACCGGTGAGACCGAGCGAGCCGCCGCCCGCGAAGCTCACCCACGCGTCACCCGAGAAAACCGGGGCCGAGCGAACGGACGCTTGCCACTCGGTCGGGGCGAGCATGGGGCGGGTACCTCTGGGCACGCGCTCTCCCGTGCTCGACACGAACGCGAGCTCATCTTGAGTGACGAGCGTGGGAAGTGTCACCGCTTCGAGCTGAAAGCTCAGCTCATCCTTCTCCAAGACGTTCAGGCCGACCCCCAACGCGAACGTGAGTTGCGAGCCTACGCGGGTGCCCAAGAGATCGCTCGTCTTGCGCAGCCTCGCGCCGAGCTCGGCCGCGGCGAAGAAGATGCCCTCGCGAAAATCGGCGGCGACGCTGGGTATTACCACGAACGAGCGATCGCCGGCGTACGATGTTTCGTCGCCCGTGGGGATCGCAAGCTCGAAGCGAGCCACCGATGCGAACGCATCGCCGGGGTAGGTTCGCGATCTCGGCACGAGCGCGAACGCGGCGCCGACCCGTGCGTCGCGCAAGGCCGTGCGCGACAGTCCGCTGGTGGCCTGCTGCGTCAACGAGGAAACGCCGGTGCCTGACCGATAGACGGTTACGGGGAGCGCCAGCGAAGCGTCGAACCGATCGGTGATGCCGAACGACCAAAGGAACGTCGAATCCCAGAGTCGATCGACCGCAGGAACACGCGCCCCCTGAGGGTCGGGGGAGGGGACGGAGAGGACCAATGGACGAACCACGTAGGTGGTCACGAGCCCGAATCCGATAAGGCCGCTCCGCGTCGTGTCGGTACCGCCGATGGTGCCGAAGACGCGCGGACCCGCGTGCGGCCATGCCGTATCGACGTCGATACAGGTTGAAAGGTGGCTCGGCGGATCGCAGTTGGCTCGACCTGACCGCGCTGAAATGAGCGTCGCCGTGAGCGCCGCGACAGGGACGAGCTTTCGCACGCTTCTTGTCTACCACAGGCTATTCTCCCCGCGTGATCAGCTCGGCATCCCCGCTCGGACTCGGTTCGGCCTCGCCTCGACGAAGGGCCCTCCTCGAGCAACTCGGCATTCCCGTCTTCGTCGTAACCGCCAACATCGACGAGCGCCGCCGTCCGAGTGAAGACCACGCCGCATATCTCGAACGGATCACGCGCGAGAAGCTCATCGGCGTTGCCGCCGACGACCGGGCCAGGCTGGCGGACGTGCTCTTGGTGGCCGATACGGTGGTCGTGACGGGCGGCGAGATTCTCGGCAAGCCAGCGAACGAAGGCGAGGCGCACTCCATGATCGAACGCCTCTCGGGGCGTTCGCACGAGGTGCGGACGCGATTCGCGCTAGGGCGACCGGGGCCCGCGGGCGCGTCGATCGTACACGCCGAGACGGTAACGACCCTCGTGCAGTTCCGTCCGCTCGCCGCCGAGGAAATCCGCAACTACGTCGCCACCGGCGAGGGCACGGACAAAGCCGGTGGCTACGCGATTCAAGGCGTCGGCTCATTCGCTGTCTCGCGCATCGAAGGCTCGTACGCCAACGTCGTGGGCCTACCCGTTTGCGAGGTCGTCGTCGCGCTCCAACGCCACGGTTTTCTCGGGCCCTTTCCTTGAGCCGCCGTGGCTAGCGACGCCGCGGGCCGCACCTTCGTCGCGCGACATCGGGGCGACATCGTCACCGCGACGGTCGCGCTCGTGGCGCGCATGGCCGTCGTCGTTTGGGCGGCGGGGCGGTGGGCACCCGCGGCCGACGGCGTGTACTACCACACGCTCGCGGTGCGCATCGCCCGCGGGCTCGGCTCCACCTGGGCGTGGCCCGACGGCGCCGTGACCTATGCCGCTCACTACCCGGTGGGCTATCCCGCGCTCCTCGCCGCGGCGTATCGGGCCTTCGGAGACACGGTTTCGGTGGCCGGCGCCGTCAACGCGGTCGTCGGGACCTTGGCAGCGCTCGCCGCGTATCGCCTCGTGATCGCGAGCGAGCGGCCTCAGTGGGCGCTTTCGGCGGGGCTCGCGGTGGCGCTGCACCCGGCGCTCGTCATGTACACACCGGCCGTCATGACCGAAGGGATCACGGCGGCGCTCGTGGCGACGGGCGCCTGGGCGGCGTCGGGGAAGAAGTGGTACGCCGCGGCCGTCGTCGGCTGTGTCGTGGGCGCGGCGACGCTGGTGCGGCCGCAATCGATCTTGCTGGCGCCGCTCTTCGGTGCGCTCGCCTGTTCATCGCCGCGGGCGCGCGTGGCGGCGCGCTTCCGCGGGGCGCTCACAGCTCTCGTGGCGGCGCTTCTCATCTGCGCGCCTTGGACATTGCGCAACTGCGTCCGCATGCATCGCTGCGCGCTCGTGAGTTTCAACGGCGGGTGGAACCTGCTCATCGGTTCGAGCGAGCGGGCGACCGGAAGCTTCGCTCCGATCGATGTGCCCGAGGCGTGCCGCACGGTCTGGGACGAGGCCGAGAAGGACATTTGCTTTGGTCGCGAGGCGCGTAGGGTCATTGCCGCCCACCCGGGGCGCTTCCTCGCTCTCGTTCCCGCCCGACTCGCCGCGACGTTCGACTATTCGGGGGCGCCCGGTTACTACCTTCACGCGTCGAACCCAGATGCCTTCGGCGATCGCGCGAAACTCCTCCTCGGCGCGGTTGAAACGGTCTACGAGCGCTTTGCCTACCTTGGTGCGCTTGCGGCCGCCGCCCTCTGGCGAGGTCCGAGGCAGAGGGTGCGTTTCGCCGTGGCGGTCTTCTCCGCGCTCCTCCTCTTGCAGGTACACGCCTACCTGGCCGTACTCGGGCTATGTGCGGTGCTCGGCCTCTTGGGGAGGAGCCTCTTCGAGGGGCCGCCGCTCCTTCCGGCGACGCTCGCCGCGCTCGGCGCAACCGCAGTGGCGCACGCGGTCTTTTTTGGGGCGGGCCGATACTCGATGGTCGTCTTCCCGCTGGTGACGGCGCTCGCCTTCTTGCGCGGCGCTCCTTCTTCAACGGGGACTTTGACAGCGAGGACGAGTGAGCGCGATACTGATGGGCCGAAGAGGAGAATGGAATGCCCCTGATCGAAACCGAAGAAGCCGCTCGCCGGCTCGCGCGCGCCATCGCCAGCGATCTCTCCCTCTATAACGAGGAAAAGATTCTTCAGGGGATCCAGAACGACAACCTCTTCTCCAGCCTCTCCGAAGAGGTCGAAGAAGGGCGCGCGCTCTACAAGAGCCGCGTTTCCCCCGAGCTCTACCAGCGCAATTTTTACGATCGCGCGCTCATCGACATCCTCATCAAGTCGAAGGGGCACGTGAAGTCGAAGCTCTGGTGAGCCTCGCGCTCGGCGAACCCCTTGGCCGAACATAGGTTCGTCGCAGAAGCGTCCGACGTCCTCGACCGCCTCGACAAATTCGTGGTCGAAAGGCTCGCTCGCATGGGCACGCCGGCGTCGCGAGCCTCGGTGCAGAGGTGGCTCCTCGCCGATCGGATCTCCGTCGACGGTCGCGCCGCGAGCGCATCGGCGAAGGTCGGCGTGGGATCGGTGGTGGTGGTCGCGCCGCTCGACGCCGAAACGACGGACCTCGAACCAGACGCGAGCGTTCCCTTCGACATCCTCCACGAAGATGCTCATCTCATCGTCGTCGACAAGCCGGGCGGCGTCGTCGTTCATCCGGCGCGCGGGCACGCCCACAAGACGCTCGTGCACGGGCTCCTGGCGCGGGGATCGTTCAGCCTGGTGCGCGCCGCGGAGGGCGATCCGCTCGCGAGCGTGCGGCCGGGCATCGTGCATCGCCTCGACAAGGGTACGAGCGGCGTCATGGTCATCGCCAAAGACGAGGCCACGCGCGAGGGGTTGAAAGCGCAGTTCGCCGACCGTGACATCGAGCGCGCCTACGTCGCGCTCGTCGTCGGGCACGTCGAAGACGCCAGGTTCGATACGCTGCATGGTCGTCACCGAACCGATCGACTCCGCTTCACGACGCACGTTTCCACGGGGAAGCGAGCGGTGACGCGCGTGCACGTCATCGAACGCCTCGGCGCGGGCGTGTCCCTCGTCGAGTGCCGGCTCGAGACCGGACGCACGCATCAGATCCGCGTGCACCTCGCGGAATGCGCCAACGCGCCTATCTTGGGCGACCCGCTCTACGGCCGCCCGCCACGCGATCCCTGGCTGCGCCGTATCGGCGAAGAGCTCGGGCGTCAGGCCCTGCACGCCACGCTGCTCGGATTCGTGCATCCGGAGACCGGTGAGCGACTCGTGTTTCGCCGCGACCCCCCTCTCGATTTCACGTCCGCACTTCGGACGCTCGGCGGGAAGGTGCCTCCGCGTCTTTCATGAGCGAAGGAAATCGGAGGCGCAGCAAGAAGAGCGCCGCGAAGCCGACGACGACCGCGAACCAAAGCGTCGCGAAGCGCACCAAGATCATGGCGCTCGTGGAGGTGAATTGGCTGACCCCACCGAAATGGCGCAGCTGCTCTTCGAGCGTGCCCTCGGTGACGCCGAGACCTCCGGGGACCGGTATGAGCGCGCCCGCCAGCGTCGCCGTGGCGTAGAAGAAGCACGCCACGAGCACGTTCGTGCTTTCGCCGAAGCCGTGCAAGATGACCCAGAGGGCGAGCCCCTCGAGGAACCACGCCACGATCGAGAGCAACGTCGGTACGATCAGCGTCTTCGGCGCGGTCAGCGTGCGCAGGCTCGCCCACGCCTCTCGCACTTTGGGCGCCATTTTCTTCACGCGTTCGGGGCCTCGCTCGACGAGCCCGAGCGACCATTGAAAGATGCCTTCCGAGCTGATGACGACGAGGATCGCCAAGACGAGCACCGATCCCAGCGAGGCCCACACGAGCCCTCCGGGAAGGCCCGCGCTACCCGCCACGATGAGAATGACGATGCCGAGCACGTCGGTGAGCCGCTCGGCCAAGACGACGGGCGCGGTTCGCGCGACCGGAACGTGGTGGGTCTCGAAGAGGACGAGCGATTTGAAGACCTCCCCGACCTTGCCGGGAGTGACCGTCAGCACCAGACCGGACAGGAACGTGAGGAGGCTATCGACCTTCGGGATGCCGTGAACCTCGAGCCGTGCGAGGTAGTACTCCCATTTCAGGAACCGAACGAGGTAGTTGCCGAACGCCAGGGCGCAGGCCAAAAAAAAGGCCGACCAGGCAAAATGCGCGAGGCTCTCGCCGATCTCGCGCATACCGCGATAGAGCGCGAAGCCGAGGTACACCAAGACCCCGAGGATCATGGCGGCGAGGAGGCGGCGGAGGATGCGGTTCATGAACTCTTCCTGGGGGGCGAGGACGACGACGGCCGAGGTCTCCAGATGGCTCGGCGCAGAAAGTACACGACGCCGAGGATCACGATCGTCGCGCCGACGAGCGCGACGATCCAGGGAGGAGCCGAAATCGTCACGCATCCTCTTATCATGCTAAACAGGTCCGAGCCCACTTGACCGCCGCTCCCGATCTTCCCGCCGCCC